>JBILIO010000048.1:0-10065 GCA_044349915.1 Sphingobacteriales bacterium
ATGGTAAACAGACAAGCTAAAGACGGTGATTATAGTATATTTTCTAATAGACTACTCAATTATACCGAATGGGGGTCGAGCATTGCGATGGAATTAAATAAAAAAGCAGCTGTAAACTTAAGTCTAACCAAAAACTACGATACGCTAAATAGAAATTTAAATTTAGATGTAGAAATTGAATACCTAGAAAAAGGAAATGTCAATCAACAATTAGTAGTTTATTTAGTAGAAGATAGTATCATTAATTGGCAGAAATGGTATGGTCATATACCAGAGAATGTGCCAGACTTTGCACATCGCCATGTTTTTAGAAAAAGCCTGAATGGAGCTTGGGGAGATCGTTTGAGCGGTAGCATTAAATCTGCAGGTCAAATTATTTCAAAATCTTTTATTACAAATATCAGTACTAAATACAAACATAAAAAATGTTATATAGTTGCGTTTGTACAAAACAATCTAACCAAAGAAGTATTGCAAGTAGAAGAAATAAAATTAATGGAATAAAAAAAGGCCTCGAAATTCGAGGCCTTTTTTTATTGATCTATACCATATTTCTTTAGGTACTTTTCGTTGAGTTCGTTTTGAGAATTTTTTAATTTAATTTCAGATCCTTGTATCCAAGCTCTTTCTACGTTTGAAGATTTCATATCTAATAAATCACCTGTTGAGATGAGTAAGGTGGCGTCTTTACCTTTTGTTAAACTGCCTAAATTATCCGCTACTCCCAAAATTTCTGCTGCAGATAAAGTAACAGAGCGCAGTGCCATTTCTTTGGGAACACCATATGCTGCAGTAGTTCCAGCTTCGAAGGGAAGATTTCTTTGTTGCCAACTACCATTAATAGCCATACAATACTTAATACCTGCATTGTATAATATAGCTGCTTTTTTATACGGTAAATCGATGTCATCGTCTTCTCTACTTGGTAGCGAATGGGCATTTTCTAAAATAATTGCAATATTATTTTCTTTTAGAAAATTCAATACTAAATGCGCGTCTCGAGCACCTATAATAATTGGCGTAATGCCAAATTCTTTTGAAAAGTTAACAGCTGCAATAATATCTTTTGAATAATCTGCTGCAATAAATAATTTTTTCTTGCCCGAAAATAAATCCTGCATGGCAGCTAACTTTAAGTTTTTAACTAAAGGTCGACTTGTTTCATTGTATGCTTTTGCTTGATTAAAAAAATTTCTTAATTCTATAAATCTTTTTTCGGTATTAGACTTTTGATCTTCGGCAGATGGTGCCCAGGAAGCACTGTAAATACGCATGCTTGGCCAATTTAAATGAATTCCTACATCGGCTTTATATACAGCATCTTCCCAATTCCAACCCGCTAATTTCATTAAAGAACTACTGCCCGTAATAATTCCGCCTTCGGGCACCGTCATTGCTGATAGCACGCCGTTGCTCCGCACCGTTGGAATTAATTTCGAGTCGGTATTATACGAAATGAGCGCACGCACATTTGGATTCAGCTCACCCACTTCAAAATAATCTAAGGTAGCACGCACTGCTTCTACTTCTTCTAACCCTAATCTACTATAGGGCGCAACTAAACCAGGATAAATATGTTTACCTGTAGCATTAATTACGGTAGCGGTAGGATCAATAATAGCATTCGTAGATTGTGCGTTTTCAATTGCAACTATAATTCCGTTTTTAATATGCATCCGTCCATTTTCAATAAGCTCCCCATTCCCAACGTGAATAGTAGCTCCAGAGAATACGATATTTTCTTTTTGTTGTGCATAAGCATAGTTTACTATACTTAATGCAAAAATTAATATGCTTTTTTTCATCCTATTTAGCTTAGTTAGACATTTCATTTTCCATGTCATCACAGTGATATAATTTTTTCTCTTTGATGGTTGCCTTTTGACTTGGCATACCTAATTTTTTTTGATCTAACATTTTTTGAATGAGGCGTTCTTTTTCTTTTGCAATTTGCTTTCTTAATGCTAAATCTCTTTCCGAATCAAAATAAATTACGCCATCAATAATTGTTTTTTCTGGTTTAGCATCAATAGCTAATGGATTGGTATTCCATAACACTACGTCTGCATCTTTTCCTACTTTGATACTGCCTACACGATGATCAATATGAAGCATTTTTGCAGGATTTAAAGTAACCAACTTCCAGGCTTCTGTTTCTGTTAAAGCACCGTATTTAATGGCTTTAGCAGCTTCTTGGTTAAGTCTTCTAGCCATTTCTGCATCGTCCGAATTGATTGCGGTATTCACTCCAACTTTTGTTAAAATGGCAGCATTATATGGAATTGCATCCATTACTTCGAATTTATATGCCCACCAATCAGAAAATGTAGAGGCATTGGCACCATGTGCTTTCATTTTATCGGCCACTTTATAGCCTTCTAAAATATGAGTGAAAGTATTTACTTTAAAATTGAATGAATCGGCTACATGCATCAACATATTTATTTCTGACTGAACATAAGAGTGACAGCTAATAAATCTTTTCTTGTTTAAAATTTCAAGCATGGTTTCTAATTCTAAATCGAAACGAGGGCTAATGGTTTTTGCTTTTGCAGCTGCACTTAGTTTAGCGTAGATTAATTTTTCAGCTTCATATTCTTTCGCTCTGGTAAATGCATCGATATAAACTTGCTCAACGCCCATGCGGGTTTGAGGGAATCGCGTTTGTTGCCTATCACCCCAATTACTTTGCTTCACATTTTCTCCCAAAGCAAATTTGATAAACGGACTCGCGCCTTCAAATTTTAATTCTTCTGCCATTTTTCCCCATCTCAATTTAATGACTGCACTTTGTCCACCAATAGGATTTGCAGAACCGTGTAACAGTTGCGAAGTAGTTACGCCTCCGGCTAATTGTCTGTAAATATTAATATCGTCTGGGTCTAGTGCATCTCCGATGCTAACTTCTGCTGTATTACTTTGTGTGCCTTCGTTAACTCCTCTTGTTATAGCAATGTGTGAATGTTCATCAATAATACCACTGGTTAAATACTTTCCAGCTGCATCAATTACTTTTGCATCGGGGGCTTGAATATTTTTTCCTATTTGAACAATTTTTCCATTATTAATTAA
Organism: Sphingobacteriales bacterium; assembly: GCA_044349915.1. Lineage (GTDB taxonomy): Bacteria > Bacteroidota > Bacteroidia > Sphingobacteriales > Sphingobacteriaceae > CAIKLP01. The sequence continues at coordinate 3,073 of JBILIO010000048.1, forward strand.
TACATCTGTTTCGGTTAATACAGCTGGAGATTCGTTTGTCCAAATAGTCGCATTTTTAATGACCATTTTTTCGGCCTGCAAGGTGTTTGTAGTTCCATAAGCTGTAAATGGATAATAAACAGGCCCTAGTTTTAAATCTTTTTCTTTTTGAATAGGATCATTTGCAACTATAGGTTCTTGAAATGCTTTAGTCTTTATTGCAGTCCAGTTAAATAGTTTTCCATCGGTGCCTGTGCCGCTTCCCAGCATTTGATTTTCTACGAAACTGGCATTCAATCTAAATTTTCCAATACTAGTAGAATCAATACTTGGATCATAAATCATCGATACTTGATTTTCAAAATAATTAAGCTTGATAGATAAATCCGTACTGTCTTCCTTTAATCCAGTAGCCACTAAATCGGTCAGTGTTCCTTTGATGGTAATTTCTTTTGTGCCAATATTACCATTAGTTACTTTATAAGTTCCTCTAATATCATTTTCGTTTTGAGAAGTAACTGCATAAGACTTACCATCAATCCAAGTGGATAATATAGTAGCAGATTCTTCTTTGAAAATATTTCCAGAACAAATAATAAAATTAGCGCGCATGCCCTTTTTTAAACTGCCTATTTGATCCTTAACGCCTAAAATAGTAGCGGGTGTTTCGGTTAATGCGGTAAGTGCGCTTTCTTCCGAAAGTCCATATTTTACTGCCTTTCTAAGGTTGTTTAAAAATTCGCTTGGTTTCTTTAAATCACTGGTGCTGAGTAAAAATTTAATATTCGCTTGGGCTAATGCTGCTGGGTTGCTCGGAGCTAATTCCCAGTTTTTTAATTCTGTTAAGGAAATATTACCCGCATCAAAGTAATCTTCTACGTCGTATATTTTAGGAAAATTTAAACCAATAATAATGATTGGATTTATTTTTTTTAGTTCCGCTATGCGTTGGTATTCGTTTCCTGCGCCTTTAAAAATATAATTGATATTAAATTCCTCTGCTATTTTTTGTGCCCTAAAAATATCGTGCACATCTGTTACTTCAAAAATTTTAATTTTCGATTGTTGGTCATTAATTGCTTGCAGCGATTGATTAAATTCTACTTTACCTTTGTTATCCTTTAACCATTTTGCATCATAATAACTTTGTCTAATTAAAGCAATGCTGCCCATTAAAGAAGATGGGTAATCTTGTTTTGAACTTCCTTTTCTGAAAGACAATGCAGATGCGGCATTTGGTGATATAACTAATAAATTATCTCTTTCCGAACCTAAAGACACCAATGCGCTGGTACCTCTAAAAATGCCATCCTTTTTCAAGGTATTTACTACCGTAAATCCTTGCGAACGAAATACATCAGGATCCGAATGCTTTACACTAAAATTAGTAATCGCATTAAATTCGCTTTTTACTGCTTCGTTCCAATGGTATGCACCATCTTTATTGCTTATAAAAATAGGATCTTCTGCATTGCCTTCGTTTTTTGTATCCGACAATCCGTAGCTTGTATAGGCATCAATAAATCCAGGATAAATAATTTTATTTAAACAATTAATCACTACATAACCTGCAGGAATATTCACTTTTTCTGAAATACTAACAATTTTACCCCCATCAATCAATAAGCTCGCTTTGGCTAAACGGGTATGTGCATCTACATAAATGCTGGCATCAATCAGCGCAAATTTATTTGGCATTACCTCTGCCACGCCATTTACTGGAAAAGTTTGTTGGGCTGATACACGCATGCCTAATAATATAAACAAGCAGTACAATATTGTTTTTTTCATATAAAGTAATTTTTACGAATACGATTTAATAGATCAATATTAAAGCTACTAATTTCTTTAGGATTAAACAATTTATGGTAATAATTTGAGCCTTATACTTTCTATGATTATATTTGTTGAAATAAAATAGATAAAAATGAAGCTAATTGAAACTTTACATATTGCCAGTGCAGTCCTATTTATTATAGATTATGTGGTAAAATCAATGCTATTGGTTTTTGACAAAAACACAGCGCTTGATAAATACAAAGCTTATACCAAAGTAATCAGTATGATTATCAGTACTATTTTCTTAGTAACAGGTATTTATTGGTTAACTCAAATTGGTATGAAAACTATTGGCGGTTGGTTCCATTTAAAATTGACAATTACAATTGTTGGTTTGGTATTAGGAATAATTGGATTTAAGAAAAAGAACAAAGCAATGGTTTTAATTTCAACCTTCTTGTTTGTATATATTTATTTTTTATCTACTACTAAAAGTGTCATGCTTAAAAAAGCAAATTTAGATGGCATTGTAACCGATACCACGGCTGCAAACTACGATGAACTTGTTCATGGAAAAGCTATTTATATCAATAACTGTTTAAGATGTCATGGCGAAGATGGTAAAGCGGGTATTAACGGCGCTTCAAATTTAACCGCTTCTATGTGCGCAAACAAAGGACTTATTGGAATTATTAAGCATGGCAGAAATTTAATGCCAGCTTATAAAGATGTACTTTCAGAAGTAGAAATCAATGCAGTAGCAAGCTATGTTAAATCGCTGCGTTCAGCAGAATAAATGGCGAAACAACTTTATAATACAAGTGCTGCACAAGAAAGAATTGTGCTTGTAGGAATTATTACGCCAGACGAAACAGAAGCACAAGAAAAAGAATACTTAGCCGAACTAGCTTTTCTAGTAGAAACAGCAGGCGGAACTTGTATACATCAGTTTACACAAAAAGTACAACGCCCAGATATTCGAACTTATGTAGGTAAGGGAAAACTCGAAGAAATTTGCGAATATGTTAAAGCAGAAGAAGCAGATATTGTTGTTTTTGATGATGAATTAAGTCCTTCGCAATTAAGAAATATAGAGTTTGAATTAAAATGTAGGGTCATGGATCGCAGCAGTTTAATTCTCGATATTTTTGCCAAAAGAGCCCAATCTGCTCAGGCTAAAACGCAAGTAGAGCTTGCGCAATGCCAATACATGTTGCCTCGTTTAAAAAGACTTTGGACCCACTTAGAAAGACAAAAAGGGGGTATTGGTATGCGCGGACCAGGTGAGTCGCAAATAGAAACCGACAAACGAATTATTTTACAAAAAATAACATTGCTTAAAGAAAAATTAGAAATAATTGATAAGCAAAATGAAACGCAAAGAAAAAACCGAAACGAATTAATTCGAGTGGCATTAGTAGGTTATACCAATGTTGGAAAATCTACCATCATGAATATGTTGAGTAAATCTGAAGTGTTTGCCGAAAATAAATTATTTGCAACACTCGATACAACTGTTCGAAAAGTAGTAATCGCTAATCTTCCTTTTTTATTATCCGACACCGTTGGTTTTATTCGCAAATTACCGCATCATTTAGTAGAATGTTTTAAGTCTACTTTATCAGAAGTAAAAGAAGCAGATATATTAATGCAGGTAGTCGATATTTCGCACCCAAGTTTTGAAGAACAAATTAATGTGGTTAACGAAACTCTGAAAGACCTAGAGATGCTCGATAAACCGATGATTATGGTATTCAATAAAGTGGATGCATTTTATTCTGAAGATGGCGAAATGAGTATTGCCGATTTTGAAAAAAGCTGGATCAGTAAGACCAATACACCTGCCATATTTATTTCTGCTTTAAATAAATCAAACCTAGAAAGTTTTAGAACATTGATTTATGATAAAGTAAAAGCCTTACACGAAACAAGATATCCTAATCAACAATTTTTATATTAATTATTGAAAACTTTGCATGTCTGTTAACTTTTTATAAGTGCCATTCATGCTAATCAATTCCGCATGTTTTCCTTTTTCAATAATCTTACCATCTTGCATCACTACAATTGTATCTGCATGTTGAATAGTAGATAATCGATGTGCAATAACTATAGAAGTTCTGTTTTGCATTAATTTATGAATAGCGTCTTGAACCAATTTTTCGGATTCGGTATCTAAAGCAGAAGTAGCTTCGTCTAAAATTAATATGGGTGGGTTTTTTAATACAGCCCTAGCTATAGATAAGCGCTGACGCTGACCACCAGACAGCTTGCTGCCTCTATCGCCAATATTTGTATCATAACCGTCCGTTAATTTTACAATAAATTCATCTGCATTGGCAATTTTAGCTGCTGCTATTACTGCTTCTCTACTAGCAGATTTATTTCCAAAGGCAATATTATTGAAAATGGTATCATTAAATAAAATCGACTCTTGAGTTACAATACCCATTAACTGATTTAAATCGTGTAGTTTTATTTTTCTAATGTCAATTCCATCAATTAAAATTTGACCAGCTGTTACATCATAAAACCTAGGTAATAAATCGGCCATAGTAGATTTACCTGCACCCGATTGACCCACTAATGCAATCATTTTACCGGCCTCCACTGTCAAATTTATATCTTCCAACACTTTGGTATCGACATACTGAAAACTTACGTCTTTGAAAACAATGTCCGTATTTAAACTTGATTTAGCAACCGCATCTTTGTCTTCTATAATATTTATATCCGTTTCTAATACACTGAAAATGCGGGCTCCGGAGGCAATGCCTCTTTGAATATTAGTAACCGCAGTCGAAATGTTTTTAGCAGGAATTAATATCTGAGAATATAAAATAATATAAGTAATAAATTCGCTCGCGTTTAATTCTGATTGGTTTTCTAATACCAAACGACCACCATATAGAATTACCAACACAACTATGCTAATGCCTAAAAATTCAGAAATCGGAGAAGCTAATTCTCTCTTATTCCACATTGATTTTAAAACACCGCGGTATTTATTGTTTTGCTGATCAAATTTTTCTCTTACATATTGTTGCGCATTAAACGCTTTAATTATTCTAATGCCAGAAATTGTTTCTTCAATAATGCTTAACATTTCTCCCAATAGCCCTTGTCCTACTTCTGCCTCTTTTCTTAATTTTCTAGAAATCCAAGCAATTACACCTCCAGATATTGGCAATACCAATAGGGTAAAGAAAGTAAGTTTTACAGACATGCTAAATAGCAATACCACGTAGCCAATGATCATGAGGGGTTCTCTAAAGATCACTTGCACCGAACTCACAACAGAATTTTCAACTTCGTTCACATCATTCGATAAACTAGACATGAGATCGCCTTTTCGTTGGCTGTGAAAATAGCCAACATGCAAGGAAGTGATTTTTAAAAACAATGATTCTCTTATATTTTTTACTACGTGCGTACGCATAGAAGTAAGCACCCTTTGCGACCAGTATTTAAATAAATTGGCTAAGAAAACCGAAACAACAATTACCACACATACAAATTGCAAAGCACCAACTTGACCATAGGTCTTAAAAATACTTGCAAAGTAAAAATTAAAAATAGCTTTGAAATAGTCGAGATTTAAAGCGAATTCTGGCTTCGCAACAATTGTTACCACTTCCACTTTCTCAAAAATCACATTTAATAAAGGAATCATGAGCGTAAAATTTGCCAATCCAAAAATCACGGCTAATACGGCAAGTATAAAATACTTTGGTACAAATCGATTAAATGGCTTTGCAAAAGAAAGCAGCTTGAAATAAATCTTCATTTAAAAAAGTTTAGGTTAATGGAGGCTGTTAGCGCGTTCCAAAAAACATTGCAATTTAGTATAAATCCACTAATCAGAATAATACTATCTTTGTATATTATAAAAATTTATGATTAGCATCATTACTGCCATACATAATCAATTGGAGATGAATGAAATTTTTTGGGAAAACCTGAAAAAGTACACGCATTACCCTTTTGAGTTAATAATTATTGATAACCATTCTAGCGATGGTAGCAAAGAATTTTTCATTGAAAAAGGGGCAACTGTAATTGCAAACCAGGCAAATTATTCTTATCCATATACCCAAAATCAAGGAATTAAAATTGCTTCAAACGATATTTTCGCATTTTTAAACAACGACATAATTGTTTCTCCAAACTGGGATCAAAAGATTTTAGACAGCATGGAAAAAAATCAATTAGATGTTATTACGGTATGTGGCATTGAAAGAGTAGAAAGCTTAGGAAAAACTTTAAACTTGGGTAGGCGATGGAAGTTAATAAAAAACTTAACCAGCTTTATTCCAAAAACAAAAAAATTGTTGACCACCATGCATTATTTAATGTATGGTAACTGGGAATCTTTTTCTGCAAAAAGATATAAGCAATTTAAAAATAAAGTAGTAGAAGGATTTGTAGGAAATAGCGTAATATTTAATAGAAAAGCATTAGATTTATTGGGCTTTTGGGACGAAAGAATTCAAGGTGCTGATTGGGATTTATACATTAGAAGCAAAAAGAGAGCACTCGAATTTGCAGATATTAAACCTTGTCATATTGCATTAGATGTGTTCAATCATCATTATATAAGATTAACGCAGAAAGCTAAACCACCTGTATTTGCTGATGCAGCTAGCATTATCAAATTAGAAGAAAAATGGACCAAAGAAGAACTTGCACTTTATTTAAAAGATAATTTGAGCACTTAATAAAATTAAAAATGGAAACAAAACGTCAGCAAAAATTTGCAAGAGTTATACAAAAAGAATTAAGTGAAATTTTACAAAAAGAAGGTTGGTCTTTTCATGGCAATAGTATCGTTACGATTACGATGGTAAGAATGAGTCCGGATCTTTCTATCGCTAAAGTTTACCTCAGCATTTTTAATGCCGAAAACAACGAATTATTATTAAATGAATTACGTGCAAAATCACGTGAGATTCGATATAAATTAGGTGAAAAAATACGCAATCAAGTACGCGTAATTCCAAGCATCGATTTTTTCATCGACGACTCTATGGAATATGTTTCAAAAATGGAGAAACTATTTGATGCCATTAATAAGCCCAAAGAAGGGGAAACCCCTGCTGAAAGCTCGTTTGGAAGCCCCGAAAATGGCAATTAAACTAAGCTAGTGCCTATTAAGCGAATAAATTCTGCACGGGTTATATCGTTTTCAAAAGCGCCTGTAAATGCCGAAGTAGTGGTTACCGAATTTTGTTTTTG
>JBILIO010000049.1:0-10033 GCA_044349915.1 Sphingobacteriales bacterium
GAATGTGTAAACTGTACGGCATGTATTGATGTCTGTAATGATATTATGGACCGTGTACAATTACCTAAAAATTTAATAAAATATTCTTCTGAAACAGGCATTGCAGAAGGCACCAAGTTAAGGCTCAACGCTAGGATTATAGGGTATTCTGCAGTGTTGCTAATATTAGTTTCGGCATTGGCATTTGCATTAATTAGTAGAAAAGATACCGAGACAACGATGCTAAGAACGCCCGGCATTTTATATCAAGTAAACCCTGACGGCACAATCAGTAATTTGTATAATTTTAAAGTAACCAATAAAACCCATCACGAACTTCATATTCAGTTCAAAGTATTAGAAAGTAATGCAACAATTAAATTAATTGGAGATGGTAAAGTATTTTGTAAAAAAGAAAGTGCAGCCGTAGGTACCCTGTTTATCTATATTAATCAAAAAGATATTCAAAAGCGGAGTACCAAATTAAAAATCGGAATATTCGAAGATGGTAAATTATTAGAAACCACTAAAACCACATTTTTAGCACCTTTAAATTAATATTTATGAATTGGGGAAATCGTATTTTATTATTGTATTTAGGCTTTGTAGCCCTTATCATCACGCTGGTGGCGTTCAGTTTTAGCCAAAAAGTAGATTTGGTTTCACCAGATTATTATGCTAGAGAATTAAATTTCGAATCCGAAATTATTAAAATGAAAAATGAAGCTGCTTTAGTTGAAAAACCAAAAGTAAGTTTAAGTAATGATCAATTACTAATCAGCTTTCCAGCTGCTTTTAAAGACAAAAAAATTACTGGATCTGTTTTGGTGTACAAACCTTCCGATGCGAATGCAGATTATACGCAAGCCATTGATGCCATAAAAGAGGAAGTAAAAATTTCAACGCACAATTTTAGTGCGGGCATGCGAAAAGTTAAAATAACATGGAAAGTAGATAGTCTTTATTATTTAACCGAATCGGTAATTGTAATCCCCTAATTTACTATGCAACTAAGCGCCGCTTTTTTATTGGGATTTTTAGGAAGCTTTCATTGCGTGGGCATGTGTGGTCCAATTTTAATGGCTTTGCCACAATCGCAAGAAAAAAATAGTATAAGATTTTGGAAACAGATATTATATCACAGCGGACGCATTTCAGTTTATTTTATTTTTGGCTTACTCGTTGGGCTTATTGGAAAAGGTTTAATGATCATTCAAATCCAACAAAGTGTTTCTATCGTATTCGGTTTAATATTATTAATACTTACCGTATTTCCAATTTTACTTCCAAGTAAAGTAAGCACTTTTACTTTTTTTAAATTTCAATGGTTTAAAAAATTATTTGCCAAATTAATTAACAGCAAAAAAATAGCAGCAATTTATTTTTTAGGGTTTTTAAATGGATTATTGCCATGCGGTTTTGTTTACGTTGCATTAGCCGCAGCGGTAACCACTGCTAGCCCATTAAACGCAGCTGGATTTATGGCTTTCTTTGGATTAGGAACTGCTCCTGCCTTAATTATACTCACTATGCTTGGCGCGGTTATACAAGTTTCTGTCAGAAATAAGCTGCGTAAGACTTTACCGATTATTACTATTATAGTTGCCCTGCTATTAATACTAAGGGGCTTAAACCTTGGCATTCCAATGCTCAGCCCTAAAATAAACATGCAGCATTCGGAACCAAGCTTAAACTGTTGCCAGCACCCTTAAAATCTAGCTTTATTCGTTTTTTTACGTATATCTTTCTTAATTTAGCTTAAATTTTAAGAATATGAAATACGATGTAGTGGTGATTGGTTCTGGTCCAGGTGGATATGTGGCGGCAATTCGTGCAGCACAATTGGGCTTAAAAACCGCAATTATAGAAAAGTACGCAACATTGGGTGGTACTTGTTTAAATGTTGGTTGTATTCCTTCAAAGGCATTATTAGATTCTTCGGAGCATTATCATAATGCGGCGCACACTTTTAAAACACATGGAATTGAATTGTCAAATTTAAAACCAAATTTGACGCAAATGATTAATCGCAAGAATGAGGTAGTCAAACAAAATACTGACGGCATTAATTATTTGATGAAAAAAAATAAGATTGATGCTTTTCAAGGCTTAGCAAGTTTCATTAATAAAAATACAATTCAAATTGATGGCGCAAAAAAGGCAACTATCGAAGCTGATAAAGTAATTATTGCAACTGGCTCTAAGCCGAGTACTTTGCCATTTATAGCAGTAGATAAAAAAAGAATTTTAACTTCTACCGAAGCATTAAATTTAAAAGAAATTCCAAAGCAATTAGTTTTAATTGGTGGCGGTGTAATAGGATTAGAGCTAGGTTCTGTATATGCAAGACTTGGTACAAAGGTTACAGTTGTTGAGTTTGCCGAAGGTATCATCCCAACAATGGATAAATCTTTAGGAAAAGAATTGCAAAAATCATTGAAGAAAATTGGCTTCGAATTTTTACTTGGACATCAAGTTAAAAAAGTATCAAGCACTGCTAAAGAAGTTACCGTAGAGGCTAGCGATGCTTCTGGAAAAATGATTTCTATTAAAGGAGATTATTGTATTGTAGCGGTTGGAAGAACAGCTTATACCGAAGGATTAGGTTTAGACAAAATTGGTATCAGCTTAGAAGATCGCGGCAAAAAAATCCCAGTCAACTCACATCTAGAAACCAAAGTGGCAGGCGTATTTGCCATTGGCGATGTGGTAAAAGGAGCCATGCTTGCACACAAAGCCGAAGAAGAAGGCGTGTATGTTGCCGAATATATTGCAGGACAAAAACCACACATCAATTATAATTTAATTCCGGGCGTAGTGTATACCTGGCCCGAAGTGGCAGCTGTTGGTCAAACAGAAGAGGAATTAAAAGCCGCAGGTGTTAATTACAGAATGGGTTCATTCCCATTTCTTGCTAGCGGTAGGGCTCGCGCCAGTATGGATACAGACGGTTTTGTAAAAGTACTAGTAGATACAAAAACAGATGAGATTTTAGGCGTACACATGATAGGTCCACGCGTGGCCGATATGATTGCAGAAGCAGTTGTTGCAATGGAATTTAGGGCTAGTGCAGAAGATATTGCACGCATGAGTCATGCGCATCCAACCTATACCGAAGTATTCAAAGAAGCTTGTTTAGCTGCAACAGCAAATCGCGCAATCCATATTTAATTTTTTAATATGCAAATTCAAGAAAATATTTCTTTACTTCCTTTCAATACTTTTAGAATTGCTGTAAATGCGAAATATTTTGTGGAGGTAAAAAATATAGCAGAGCTACAATCTGTTTTAGCATCCGATATTTGCAAACAAAATGAATTATTGGTTTTAGGTGGTGGCAGTAATTTATTGTTGACTAAAGATTTTGATGGCTTAGTGATTCGTTTAGGTATAAAAGGAATTACGGTATGTGAGCAAGACGGCGAAGTGTTTGTAGAAGCAGGCGCGGCAGAGGTTTGGAACGATTTTGTATTATATTGTATTGCACAAAATTTTGCAGGTTTAGAAAATTTAACTTTAATTCCTGGTACTGTTGGCGCATCGCCAGTGCAAAACATTGGTGCTTATGGGGTTGAAATTAAAGATACCTTTCATTCTTTATTAGCCATTGAAATTGCAACTGGAGAGGTAAAAGTTTTCGATAAAGCAGCTTGTAAATTTGATTACCGCGAAAGTATTTTTAAATCAGAATTAAAAAATAAATATATTATTGCATCCGTAGTTTTTAAGTTGCAAAAAAATGCAGCATTAAAATTAAGTTATGGTGCCATACAAGAAGAGTTAAAAAATCGCGGCATTGAGCATCCATGCATCAAAGATGTAAGTGATGTGGTAGCTGCTATTCGCGTGGCTAAATTACCAGACCCAAGCACGATTGGCAATTCAGGCTCTTTCTTTAAAAATCCAATAATAAGTGCTTCCCTTTTTCAACAACTAGTTTCGGAATTTCCAGCCATTGTACATTTCCCATTAGCAGATGGGCAAGAAAAATTAGCGGCAGGTTGGTTAATAGAACAATGCGGTTGGAAAGGCAAACAGATTGGCAATGCAGGAACTTGGAAAAACCAGGCATTGGTATTGGTTAATTGTGGGGGAGCCAGTGGCAAGGAGATTTACGACTTTTCTGAACTCATCATTCAATCTGTCAAAGCCAAATTTGGGGTAGAATTGGCTCGAGAAGTCAATATTCATTAATATTTGAGCAAAAAAAAGCCCCGCATAAAGCAGGGCTGGAATAAAGTCTTTAAGTATATTAAGCTAACTTAACGTCTACTGCATTTAAACCTTTTTTTCCTTCTTTCAGTTCGAAAGTTACTTCGTCATTTTCTCTGATCTCATCGATCAAACCAGAAACGTGTACAAAGTACTCTTTTCCTGTTCCTTCTTCTTTAATAAATCCGAACCCTTTTGAGTCGTTGAAGAATTTTACTGTTCCGTTATTCATGATATTTTTTAATAAAAATTTAATGTCACAAAGATACCATAATTAAATTAGAAATCAGTTTTATTTTCCTTATTGCATGATAAAGCCCACAAAACTAGGTTTAAATAGTAATGTGGGCTGTTAATATATTTTGCTTTAACGCTTAATTTATGCAAATATCGATTCTTCGTCGACAATTTGCTTGCTGATATTTCTTTCGTAAGGCTTCAAGTTTGCTTTTAATAGCTTTCTTGCCACATGTATTCTGGTTTTAACGGTTCCAATCGGAATATTTAAATAATCGGCAATTTCATGGTATTTATACCCTTCAAAATACATATTGAAAGGGATTTTGTAGTCATCGTTTAAATGATTCAAGGCTCTTTGGATGTCTTGCATCACAAATTTACCGGTTGCATCATTATTTGTAGCACTAAAATAAAGGTTTGCAGAACTAATCTCGTCAGATTGCGTCACCATGGTGTTGATTTTAGTAATCCTACGGTAGTTATTGATGAAGGTGTTCTTCATAATGGTATATAACCATCCTTTAAGATTGGTGCCTTCTGCAAACTTATTGTAATAAGTGATGGCTTTGAGCATGGTATCTTGTACCAAGTCGTCTGCATCGTCTGCATCATGCGTAAAATGGTAAGCATAAGTTCTTAGAGAACTGCTTTGTTTAATCACTAAAGAATCAAATTCTTGCTTATTCATATTGCTTGATTTACAATCAAATGTAAGCAGGACATTTATCAATCCCAAGTTTTGTTTAACTTATTTTACAATTTATTTATACAAGATGTTTAAACATGTAAAAAAGCTCGATTCTGACTCAAATTTGAATCTTTTTTTAAAAATTCGAATTTAGGAATGTTGAAGGTAATTCAGCGTTTCTTTGGCTGCCACTTGGCCAGAAATGATACTCGGAGGAACTCCGGGGCCTGGAACAGTTAATTGACCGGTATAAAATAAGTTCTTTAGTTTTTTGGAACGCATTTTTGGTTTAAGGAATGCAGTTTGCAAAAGGGTATTGGCTAATCCATACGCGTTGCCTTTATGAGAATGGTAATCTTTTATAAAATCATTCATGGCATAACTTCTTTTAAATAAAATAGCATCACTGATATTTTCACCTGTTATTTTTTCGAAGCGTTCACAAATCATCTGAAAATATTTTTCTCTCATTTCTTCCGAATCATTTAATCCTGGTGCAAGCGGAATTAAGAAGAATAAATTTTCGCCATTTTCAGGTGCGCAAGCTGGATCTGTAATAGATGCTGCGCTAGCATAAAATAATGGTTTTTTTGGCCAACTTGGTTTAGTGTAAATTTCGTAAGCGTGCTCATCAAATGGTGCATCAAAAAATAAATTATGATGAATTACATTTTTTAATTTTTTATTTAATCCAATATAAAAAAGTAAACTCGACGGAGAAAATGTTTTTTTATCCCAATAATTTTCGTCGTAATTTGCTACATTTTTATCCAATAATTTTAAATCTGTATGTGCGTAATCTGCGCCCGAAACTACTGCATCTACTGCATATTCCGATAAATTGCTAATTACTTTTACTGCTTTACCGTTTTGTGTTTCAATATGAATAATTTCTTCGTTCAAATGGATATGAACACCTTGTTCGATGGCAACTTTAGTCATTGCTTTTACAATTTCGTGCATGCCACCTTTAGGAAACCAAGTGCCTAAAACTAAATCGGCATAATTCATTAAGCTGTATAATCCTGGTGTATTTTGCGGGGTTGCACCTAAAAATAAAACTGGAAATTCGAGTAATTGAATTAATTTTGGATTTTTAAATAGCGCGCGCACCTCATTACTTACCGAACCAAACATGTTAATTTTAAAAATAGATTTTAAAATTCGGATGTCGAAAAACTCTGTAATAGAATCGGATGGTTTCCAAACAAATTCGTTCATGCCCGTTTTATATTTGTATTCGGCAACCGACAAGAATTTTTTTAATTTTTCTCCGCTTCCTTCTTCAATGCTTTCGAACAAATCCAATAAGGCTTGAAAATCTGCTGGCACATCTATAAAATCATTCGCTCCAAAATACACCCTATAAGATGGGCTCAATCTTTTTAATTCATAAAAATCTGCTGTTTTTTTGCCAAATTCTTTAAAGAAATTGTCGAAAACTTCGGGCATCCAATACCAACTTGGTCCCATGTCGAAAGTAAATCCATCTTTTTCCCAAATTCTTGCTCTACCACCGGTTTGGTCGTTTTTTTCAATTAAATGCACATCATGTCCTGCTTGTGCTAGTTTTGCAGCTGCAGCCAGGCCAGCAAAACCAGCCCCAATGACTACTATTTTTTTTGAATCTTTCATTTAGATAGGTCTTATAATGATAGCGTTACGATAATATACAAAATTATATTAATTTTAATTCCTTATAAAGGAAACCAAAATAACTTTTTTATGTTTTCTTTTTAATGATAATAATATGATGGAGCTGTATAATTCTACTTGTTTTGAGTGTAGCAAATTAATCACACATCGCTATAGTACTTCTTTTAGCATAGGCATTAAAGCTTTTGCCAAATCATTGCGTGCACCAATTTATGCAATATACGGCTTTGTTAGGTATGCAGATGAGATTGTAGATACCTTTCATGGGCTCGACAAAGTAAATTTATTAGCAGATTTTAAACAACAAACCCATAAAGCAATACAAGATCGAATTAGTTTAAATCCGGTTATACATTGTTTTCAAACTGTAGTTAATCAATATCAAATTCCAATAGATTTAATCGATGCATTTTTCGAAAGCATGGAAATGGATTTAACGGATCAGGTATACGATCAAGCAGCATATGAAAAATATATTTATGGTTCTGCAGAGGTAATTGGCCTAATGTGTTTGATGGTTTTTTGTGAGGGTAATAAAAATGAATACGAAAAATTAAAGCCAGCGGCAAGTAAATTAGGCGCGGCATTTCAGAAAATTAATTTTTTAAGAGATATTCAATCAGACTTTCAAGAAAGAGGCCGAACCTATTTTCCAGGAATAAATTTCTTGCATTTTTCTAATGCAGATAAAAGAATAATTGAACAAGATATACAGGCAGATTTTAACGCTGGTTTGGTAGGTATTCAACAACTAGGGAACTCGAGTAGGTTAGGCGTATATATTGCGTATCAATACTATACCGAATTATTCGATAAAATAAAAAACTTAGATGCGAATGTAATTGCAAACGCTCGTATTAGGGTGTCAGATACTAAAAAGCTTTATTTATTATTGCAGTCATTGATTAAAAATAAATTGGATAGTATTAATTAGTGCGCTTTATGAAAAAAATATTTTTAATCTTTATTTGCCTAATATATACACTTTTGGTGCATGCCAACGGAAGTATTGAACTTGCTAGAAAAGAATTTAAGAAAGCAGTATTCAACGATAAGGTAACCAATGAAGTTTATCAAGTGTTAGTAAGTAGTAAAACACAAGACCCGCTTACACAAGCTTATGTAGCTTATTTTACTGCATTAAAGGCAAGACATGTGACAAGCCCTTATGAAAAGATAAAACATGTGCGGAGTTTTGATCTAACGATTAAAAAGGCGGTTGCATTGGCCCCAAATAATTTAGAAATTAGGTTTTTGCGTTTTTCTATTCAAGATCAATTGCCAACTTACCTTGGCTACAGCAAAGAACTTGCGGCAGACAAGAAAATGATTCTGCAACAAATTCAATCGCACAAGGTAGATGTGCCGGCTACTTTCAAAAAAGATATGAAAGCTGTTTTATTGAATTCAAAAACGCTGAGTATTGCTGAAAAAAAAATTATTGAAAAAATATAATGGAGAAGTATTATTATTTATTAATCGACTTTTTTACAATCCTATTCCCTTTTTTATACTCATTTGATAAAAGAGCATACTTCTATAAATGGTGGCCGAAACTATTTCCTGCATTGATTTTTGGAGGAATTCCGTTTTTAATATGGGATCATTATTTTACAGTAAAAGGGGTATGGAGTTTTAATGAAAAATATATAACTGGAATTAAATTATTCGAACTACCAATAGAAGAAATTTTATTTTTTATAGTTGTTCCTTATGCATGCTTGTTTATTTATGCTTGCATGAAATATTATTTCCCTAAAGCCGAAAATTTTAAATGGACAAAATCTGTTTGGTTAATTGTTGCTATTTTTTCTGCTGGAATGGTTGCTTTTTATTATGAGCAAATTTACACCTTGGTTACCTTTTCGCTATTAGTTTTATTAGCTGCTTATTTTTACCTCAATCCAAAAAAATGGCATGGCTATTTTATACTTGCCTATTTATTTTCAATGATTCCATTTTTCATTGTCAATGGATTGCTTACCAGCATTCCGATTGTTTTATACAACGACTTAGAGAACGTTGGCTTTCGATGGGGAACCATTCCGTTCGAAGATTCCTTTTATTCTTTAGCGCTGCTTATGTTGAATGTGGTGTTGTTGGAGCGCAATAAAGAATAGTTAAGGTCTAGTGCCACCGTGCCCGCCAGCCACAATCATTAAAATTTTTAAACTCAATATGATATATTTGAAAAGTTGAAATATCGGGTTTTCCATAAAAAATCGATCCGATTTTGAAATAGTCTGTTTCATATTTTTTCTTTATTCAGGTATAATCCACCAAAATGGTTTCATTTTAGCTTTGTAAATAAATGCATAGTGTAATGTTAGTTTTAACCAATGACCTGCTAAACCAATATCACCAAACGTTTTGTTTAAGTCTCTTCCTTTAGAGGAAGGATATTTATTATAATCTGGTACAATAGGAAAGGTAGTCATGCTTATACCGCTGCCACTTAACATTCCATAACCTGCTGATGCAATACATGCTGCACCCATATTACCTAAAGAACCTTTGTGCAATAAGCTCATTTTTCCATTTTGAATACTGTCGATTATATTGTTTGCAACTAATTTTGCTGTAATACCAGATGGCATGCCAGTTCTAGGTGGCGAAGGAAATATAGCAGTTCCGTTTTTACTCTTACGCGGTTTTGATATGGAGTGTGGAGGTGCAAACGCAATGCCTGGGGCAAAGATATTAGGGTAGCTAGGGTTTTGATAAGTTTCAGGCCAATCCATTACCGACCATTGTTCATATGGTTTTTCAGTATAATCTGCGTCAACTATCATAAATCCTTTAAACAGTTTATCTGTAATATCTTCCTGAATTTTATTATAAGCTTTAAATCCATGTCCAGAAAAGGAAGGGATTAACATAGCAAAATCAAAAGGAGTTGTTTTAAATTCTCCATCTAAATTTTCATAATGAGCTAATCCATCTTCAATTTTTGAAACACCTGCTCCTAAAATCCAATTGATTCCTCTTTCTCGAAACACCATTTCTACCATATCGCTCGATAACATATTTTTATTTCCATAAGTTAATAACATCCCATCCATTCCAAAATCACCTAATTCGTATTCGTTCGAAATCCAAGTCAACGTTATTTTATCCCTTACTTTATTTTTTACTAATTCTTTTTCAACATTTAAAATATATTCGAATGCGGCACCTTGGCAAGTTGCTTTTGGATGTCCAGTTCCAATAAGTATGTTTAGTTTTTCCGTACTTTTTTTTGCAGTAGCGATGACAGCT
>JBILIO010000214.1:0-2644 GCA_044349915.1 Sphingobacteriales bacterium
TGCCGAAGATCTAAGATTTTCGGTCGAAAGATACGAGGAAATGATTCGTAATAAAGACCAGTATTTTTTTGATGCACAATCTTTTGAAGGAATCATCGATTATTTTATTGAAAAAAATGATCCGATAAAAGCATTACAAGTTATTGAATATGCTTTATCTCAACATGCATATGCTGCCATTTTTATTATTAGAAAAGCACAATTATTTGCTGTGACTAATAGAATAAATGAAGCCTTAACGCTTTTAGAAAAAGCAGAAACCCTAGAAAGTTCTAATCCAGAAATCTACCAATTGCGTGCTACTATTCTTGAAAAGAAAGAACAATTTGAAGCAGCAATTATTGAATACGAAAAAGCACTAAGCTTTGCAGAAGAAACCGATGATATTTATCTTCACCTTGCTTATGCCTATGAAAATCTAGGCAATTACGAGCAAGCCATTGTTTACTTAAAGCAATGCCTAGAACAAAACATGGAAAACCAAGATGCACTTTACGAGTTAGCATTTTGTTTTGATGTGCTAGATAAACCAGAAGAAAGTATTAATTTCTATTTACAGTTTATCAATAACGATCCCTATTCTTTTGCTGCTTGGTATAATTTAGGCAATGCCTATACCAAAGCCGAACTCTTCGAAAAAGCTTTAGACGCTTACGATTATGCAATCATTATCAATGAATCTTTTGCATCGGCTTATTTTAACAAAGGAAATGCACTCGCAAATTTAGAGCGTTACGAGCAAGCCATTGAAGTGTACAAACGCACTTACGAAATCGAACAACCCTCTGCCGAAACATTTTGTAGCATTGGAGAATGTTACGAAAAGTTAGAACAAATGGACGATGCAAGGGCTTACTATAAAAAAGCCGTAAAGTTAGATCCGAATTTAGCAGATGCCTGGTTTGGCATAGGCGTTACACTAGATTCCGAAGATCGTTGTTACGAATCCTTGCATTTTTATCATAAAGCGATTAGCATTGACCAATCTGTTCCAGATTATTTTTTCGCATTAGCCGACTCGCATTATAAATTAGGGAATTTTGATAAAGCGGAAGATGCCTATGAAAAAGTATTAGAATTAACCGCAAATGATATTGAAGTATGGCTCGATTTTTCTGCTTTGTATTATGAGCAAAATAAAATTCAAGAAGCCATCGATTGTGTGCAAGAGGGAATTAAATCAAACCCAGATGCAGCAGAATTATATTATAGAATGGTGGCGTACCAATTCAGTGCAGGCAAACAGCAAAACGCTATTAATTTCTTAGAAATTGGATTAGCCATAGACGCCAGTAAACACGAAATACTTTTCGAATACCTTCCCCAATTAAAAGAAAATAAAGTGATTTTAGAAATCATCAACAAGCATCTTTTAAACTAAAAAATTAACTTATTATTTTAAATAATATGAACTACCATTTAAGCCAAATACCCGAAAGAACTTTAAAGCCCAGAAACAATGGCATGACCATGGTAATGGATAAAGGTTTAAGTCCAAGAGAAGTAGAAGATTTTATTGAAGTAGCAGGGCCTTTCGTAGATATTGTCAAACTAGGATGGGCAACTTCTTATGTAACGCCAGTCTTAGAAAAAAAATTAGCGATTTATAAAGCAGCTGGTATTCCTGTTTATTTTGGTGGTACTTTATTCGAAGCATTTATTATCAGAAACCAATACGATGATTATAAAAGATTATTAGATAAATTTCAATTAGGACATGCCGAAGTTTCTGATGGTTCGATTATTTTAGATCATCAAAAAAAATGTGAATACATTTCGGACCTTGCGAAAATAGTTACCGTAGTTTCTGAAGTTGGTTCTAAAGATGCGGAAAATATTATGGCACCTTACCAATGGATCGAATTAATGTTAGCAGAATTAGCGGCTGGTTCTCATTATGTAATTGCCGAAGCAAGAGAAAGCGGTAACATTGGAATTTATAGAGACTCTGGTGAAGTGAGACAAGGATTAGTACAAGAATTGCTAACCAAAATTCCATCAGAAAAAATATTATGGGAAGCCCCACAAAAGGCGCAACAAACCTGGTTTATCAAACTCTTAGGCGCCAATGTAAATTTGGGTAATATTCCTCCAAATGAATTAATTCCTTTAGAAACTTTAAGATTAGGATTGAGAAGCGATACTTTTCATCACTTCTTAGCTAAATAAATAATAAGCATGAGTAAAGTTGGAATTCCAAAAGGCATGCGCGATTTTTCTCCAGATGAAGTCGCTAAAAGAACCTATATTTTTGATACCATTCGAATGGCATTCAAGAAATATGGATTTCAAGCGATTGAAACACCCAGCATGGAAAATTTGCAAACGCTTACCGGAAAATATGGTGCAGAAGGTGATCAATTAATTTTTAAAGTTTTAAATTCTGGCGACTACTTAGCCAAAACAAGCGAGGAAAATTTAACAGCAAAAAACTCGAAAGCACTTACCGCAGAAATTGCAGAAAAAGCATTGAGGTACGATTTAACCGTACCGTTTGCTAGGTATGTAGTGATGCATCAAAACGATATTACTTTTCCATTTAAACGCTATCAAATTCAACCGGTATGGAGAGCAGATAGGCCGCAACGAGGCAGATACAGAGAGTTCTACCAATGCGATGCAGATATAGTAGGAAGCGACGCCT
>JBILIO010000215.1:0-2631 GCA_044349915.1 Sphingobacteriales bacterium
TGGAACTTCTTTGCTACAAAATTCAAAAATGTCTGTAATCAAACGCATAGAAGCTTTTGGCGGATAAATATAAGTGCCGCGTGCGGCGTATTCTTTTAAAATATCATTTTGAATAGTGCCAGAAATTTTTGTCCAATCGGCTCCTTGCTTTTTTGCCAATGCCAAATACATGGCTAACAAAATAGCTGCAGTAGAATTGATGGTCATCGAAGTGGTAATTTCTTCTAATTGAATACCATCAAATAAAATCTCCATGTCTTGAATAGAATCAATCGCAACACCGACTTTACCTACTTCGCCATCTGCAAAATCGTGGTCGGAATCGTAACCAATTTGTGTTGGCAAATCAAAAGCAACCGATAAACCCATGGTGCCTTGTTGCAATAAATAATGATATCTTTTATTAGATTCTTCGGCGGTAGAAAAACCCGCGTATTGACGCATCGTCCATAACCTGCCTCGGTACATATCGGGCTGTATCCCTCTAGTAAAGGGGAATTCGCCAGGTAAATCTTTATGTTCGGTTGGTGTACAATAAACCGTTTTAATGGTAATACCTGATGCTGTTTTTTTTGTATTCGAAGCTGCCATAAATTAAAAAAGTGTTTGTACTTCTGTACGAATCATTGCAATGGCCACTTCGTGTGGATTGCGTTCTGCGGCTGCTAAACTTTCAAAGATTGTTTTGCTTAAATCAACACTCGTTGCATCGGCAGGCAAAGCATTGTATGCAAAATTAATCATATTAATCGTGTCTTCTTTTGTCGTTTTAATCATCGTCCATGTTTGTTGCGCTACATACATTTGCTGCGCTACGTTATGGTCAAATTCAGAACGAATATCTTGTACCAATACTTGGTGAAATTCGCGCGCCGTTAAACCACTCACATGCGTACGAAGAATCATTGCAGTTGGATTAATTCTTTCCAAAAAAATGGTCAGTCTTTCATAAGCTTGTAAACGCAATGGCAATAAGCTTTGTTGATTTGCCAATTTCAATTCCAACATTTTTTTATTGTAATCACTTTCTAAATAAGAAGTAATAATGTAATAAGCGGTTAAAAATACAATTAGCGATGGAATGATTAATTTTAATAACTCCAGAAAAAAGATAGACCAATTCATTTTGAATGTTTTTTATATGCTTACAAATGTGCGAAAAATAGGCTTAAGGAGCAATATTTAAATGGGAGTATTTCGGCTTAAAATGCCCTAAATTAGCCTAGGCCCTATTAATTTTTAGATTTTTCTGAAACAAATACAGCAAGCTGTTTGTAATAAGGTAGTATAGATGTACTTTTGTATAATTAAGGAGGAACAACAAATGGAAACAATAGCAAACCCAATTCAAACTTTTACCCCAGTAAGTTTGACAGCTAATGCGGTAAAAGAGGTAAAAAAATTAATTTCTGAAAAAGAACTCAGCGAAGAATTTGGTTTAAGAGTTGGCGTAGATGGTGGTGGATGTTCAGGAATGAGCTATACTATTGGCTTCGACAAGAAACAAGATAAAGACCAAGAATTTGAAATAGACGGCGTAAAAGTATTCATGAACAAATCGCATGGACTTTACTTATTAGGAACCGAAGTAGATTTTCAAGATGGCTTAAACTCCAGAGGATTTACCTTTAACAACCCTAATGCAACTAGCACTTGCGGTTGCGGCAGTTCATTTAGTGCCTAATTCAGCATTTTATAAATAAAAGAGGAGCTAAAAAGCTCCTTTTTTATTTAATGTTGCGTAACAATTTTAGGTGATTCGAGGCTTTTTAAAAAATATAGGTATTTTTCGCAACATGAAACTCAAAGACAATATTAAAGTAGCCTTTGGCTCAATCAACGACAATAAACTGCGCACTGTTTTAACCGCATTAATTATTGCCATTGGTATTATGGCTTTGGTCGGTATTTTAACTTCTATCGATGGCATGAAAAAATCGATCAACGATAACTTTGCCAGCATGGGTGCAAATTCTTACAGCATCAGAAACAGAGGCTCGGGGAGTATTCGTTTAGGCGGCGGCAGAGCCAAACAAAAAAGATTCGACAATATTACTTTTGATCAAGCCGCAGATTTTAAACGCAAATTTAAATTTCCTGCAACAGTTTCGGTTTCTTCTTTTGCCTCTTTTGCAGCAACAGCAAAATATAATACCAACAAAACCAATCCAAATATTTCTGTGATTGCATCGGATGCAAATTATTTATTTACGGCTGGCTATAAATTAGCCGACGGTAGAAATTTTTCGAACAGTGAACAAGAATTCGGCACCGGAGTTGCAATTATCGGTAGCGAAGTTAAAACAACCTTATTTAAAGACGGCCCTGCAGAAGGCAACATCATCACCATTGGCAGCGATAAATTTAGAGTCATTGGCATACTTGCCGAAAAGGGCAGCAGCATGGGCTTTGGTGGCGATAAGGTTTGTATAATTCCACTAGTCAAAGGAAAATTAATTAATACTAACCCAAATACATCTTATACCATTACCGTCATGGTGAACGATGGTAATTTACTCGACGGAGCGGTATCGGAAGGCACCGGAATTTTTAGAAATATTAGAAAAATAAATACCAGCGATGAAAATAATTTTCAGATTACGCAAAGCGATAGTTTAGCCAGTTCGCTCA
>JBILIO010000050.1:0-9939 GCA_044349915.1 Sphingobacteriales bacterium
GCATAATGCTGATTACACTTGTCCTGTAACTACAGGAATATTTTTGCGAGTTGTGGCAGAAGCAAATTATGAAAAGTTACAACAAGGAAAACATGTTGAGGAAATCACACCTTTTTGGCGAGTGATTGAACCGAATAGCGCATTGGCCAAGAAACTCACATTTGGACAAGATTTTTTACTTCAACAAATCGAAAAAGAAAGTACAAGCTGAAATTCGTAGTTGAACTTCCTGCATTTTTCACGAAGTTCAACCCTTCAATTTCTTAATAGTTACATGCACAATCATCGCGTTGCATGCATCTGTATTCAATTAGGGGAGCAAATCAAAAAAGCCTCACAGCAATGTGAGGCTTTTTATTTAATAACTTTTTTTTAAAACTACTTTTTTAACATTTGAGTAATTTGTTTTTCTAACGCATCTAATCTTTCATTTAACTCCTTAATCTTTTGATCTTTTTCAGCACTTTCCTCCTGAATAGCTTTTACAATTACAGGCAATAAATTTCCATAACGCGCTTCTAACTTTTCTGGATTGTTTTCACTCACCAAATCAAGGTTATCACCAATGTTAGATTGCTTTTGCAAAGCCAATAATTCTTGTGCTATAAAACCTGCAGACTTTATGCCCACCTTAGCTTTGTCTCTTGTATTCCAAGTAAAAATAACTGGGTTTAATTGTTTTAAAAATGCCAAACCTTCCACTATAGGAATGATATCTGTTTTATCTCTTCTATCTGATAAACTAGTAATTGTCGTTGCCTGTGATCGTAATGTTGTAACACTTGAATTACCCAATGTTATTTCATTATTTATAGTACTAGTAGAAGGCTGTGCATCAAAACCAATTAATGTATTGTTACCCCCTGTAGTTAAATTAAAGCCTGCACTATAACCTATAGCAGTATTATCAACTCCTGTTGATGCCGTTTGCAAGGCACTTCCACCTATCGCTGTATTATTACTTCCTGTGGTGTTGGAATAAAGAGCTTGATAACCACTTGCTGTGTTATTGTTTCCATCTGTATTAGAATAAAGCGCTTGATAACCACTTGCTATGTTAAAATTTCCTGTAGTATTAGCATAAAGTGCTTCAAACCCACTTGCTATGTTTTGATACCCTGTGGTGTTGAAATAAAGCGCTTTATAACCACTTGCTATGTTAAAATTTCCTATAGTATTAGCATAAAGTGCTTGAGAACCACTTGCTATGTTATAACTTCCTGTGATGTTGGAATAAAGAGCTTGATCTCCACTTGCTATGTTAAAATTTCCTGTAGTATTAGCATAAAGTGCTTCAAACCCACTTGCAGTGTTACCAATTCCATCTATGTTGGAAAAAAGTGTATAATAACCGCTTGCTGTGTTACTAGACCCTGTGTTGTTTGAAGCAAGTGCTTGAACACCAATTGCAGTATTAGATGAACTAATTCCTGAACCTTTCCCCACTGTTAATCCATTTACAGTTAAATCGTAAGCACCTAAATCAACTTTACTAGATGCACCCGTGTAAGGAATGCCGCTCGCACCGGTATTTAAGCGTAACCAAGCTGGTGATGTTGTTGTACCCGAATTATAATAATACCCAGGTGTTAAATCTGATGTTGTAGCCGTATTATAAACCAATAAACTGGAAGCAGGACTTGCAATAGTGGTTGCATCTGAACTTCCTGTTAATGCTATTTGAGGAATAAGCAAACCTTTACTTGAAGAACTTACTTCTAATTTTGCTGATGCATCTGGAGTGCTTGTACCAATGCCTATTTGGGCCTGTGTGCTAATTGTAAACAATAATATGAATACAGTAAAAATGTTTTTCATGATATGCAGATTTTTTTTAATTTATTTCTTAATGATGTTTATAAAATGATGAGATAACTTTATCAGTTCTAGTTATTTAACTCACAATAGTTTTCAAAGCAATAAATATAGGATTTATTTCGGAGAGTCCTTGCAAGAATCAGACTAGTTTCAGGAGCATAAAAAAGCCTCACATTACTGTGAGGCTTTTTTGTTTTTAAAGACTGTAAAAACTATTACAATGCCTTATGCGCGCCATCGCAAAACCCTGGATTTGCTGTATGCTTACAATTACACATATAGGCTGTTTTAGTTTCTTCTGCTACAAATACTTTAGGAACAAAAGAAGAACCTTTATGAGAACCATCACAAAATGGTTGATTAGTTGAATTTCCGCAAGAACACCATGCGTAAGTTTTACCGGCTTCTAATTGTACCGCTATAGGAGTTTTTCCTGCAATTGTTGGTTTGTCCATTTTATTTGTTTATTTAAAATTAATAAAAATTTATTAACTCTATAATACTATTTATTAGGTATTTGTTTGATTTGTTTTTCTAATGCAGCTAATCTTTCATTTAGTGCTTTAATCTCTTTGTCTTTTTCTGACGAATCTAATCTTAGCGCCTTACTTAAATTGGTGTTTAAATAATATAAATTTAATAACTTTGTTTAATGATACGACGCGGCAATATAAATGATGTAGCGCTTTTACAGCAAATAGGCAGAGCAACTTTTGACGATACTTTTGGTAATACTTGTACCAAGGAAGATATGCGAGGTGTTTTAGATTTGTTTTTTAATTCAGCGCAGGTTGCCTTAGAATTACAAGACGAATCGGATAATTTCTTTTTTTTTGAACAAGACGGAATTACAAAAGGTTATTTGCGTATCAATGCAAAACATGCTTGTCCATTAGAGTCATTTCAAAATCGAAAAAGTATAGAGCTGGTTCGATTGTATATACTTAAAGAATTTCATGGTTTGGGTGTAGCGAATGAGCTCATGAATTTCGCTTTAGATTTTGCACGTAACAATGGATTTGATTTGATGTATTTATCTGTTTGGGAATATAATTTTCGCGCGCGTGGCTTTTACGAAAAACACGGATTTGTGAATACTGGTTTGGAAAATGATTTTCCGCTAGGCTCCACACCTCAAACAGACTTCTGGTTTGTGAAAGATTTATGATTCTAAATTTAAAAAATTCCAACCGCCAATTGTAACCATACTAGTAAAAAAAACAAACCAACGAATATTAAATATTTAATCCTATTCCCTAAATCTAAAAATATTCGTAAAATAAGTTCTACCGTAATTGCTGCAGTACTCAACAAAATTAGCATAGCTAGGTAATCCAAGCTAGTCCAATTTACTTCGTTTGTATATTTACTTGCTATATATGGCACCAACAATAAGCCCCAAGCAAAACAAATCATTATGATTAATCTTCGCGATTTCATAATGTATTAATATTGCTTGATTTGAAACTGAGCATAATTTTTATTGCTCTTTAAAAAAGCTAATTGTTGAATTAACTTTTTATCTTTTACTAATAAATAAATACTTGTATTTGGGTTAGCATATAAATTTGTAGCCAAAAGCATTTTGCTGATCAATTGATTTAAAGAATTATCTAGCATGCTATTAGGGCTTATGAAAAAATAAAAATCTATATTATTAATTGGGTTTTGAATTTGATTAACCGTTTTGACCATTAGGCTTAAGGCAAGCGAATCTGAAGTTTGAATTTCGCTTGCGCGATATGCTTGATTAGCAAAACACGCGTCAATTCCTAATCCTTCGCATAATACAGGTGATTTTGAAAAATTAACAAGCACATAGGCCTCAGACTTAAGTCTTCCGCCTAATTCGGCAAAATAATTTTTAATCGAAACGGTATCTTGTATATTAGACTTACCTACATAATAAAACAAGGTTTGACTTTTTGCTTTTGAAGAAAATAAAAACAATAGGAATATAAAAAGTATTTTTTTTAAGTGCTTCATATTATAATTTATATCTCAATGTTAATTGAAAGGTGCTAATAGCAATAAAATGCTGCAACTTATTAATCAATAATACACTTTCTATTTGATCGTATTTTATACTCAATGATTTATCTTGTGGTGTTAATATTTCTGCTGTAGATTGTAAAAAAGCCAAGCCTACATTTGCAGAGATTTTTTTAGTAACGCTTCGTTCCACCCCTATTTGCAAGCCATAAAAATTAAGCTGCGAATTTAATTGCAATGCGGAAGAATCAATCAATTGATAAGTTCCAAAATCATAAATACCATTTTCGCTTATTTTAACATTGAAAAAATCGGTGTACAAGCCGCTATATACACCAGTAGCCTCGGTTTCGCGCTGTAGTGTGCCATTTGCTTTTTTTGCAAGCCTAAACCCTATATTCAATTTTGTTTTGGAGTTAAATTTATAAGCCAACTGCAGTGTTGCATTGGTAGTTGTAAAATTTAAATGCTGAAACTCATTGATGTCTGTAATTTCATTGAATCGAATATAATTTGAACCATCAGGATCAATGGCGTTAAAAACTTCAGAATAACTTTTTAAATAACTCACATTTTCTGCTGCATAGCTTGAATATCCTAACACCACGGCAGCTTCCCATTTTGGTTTGTTAAATAAATAAATTCCCAAGCCAATGCCTTTATTTGACATTCTTAGATTACTATTTTCTAAAACAGTGTTGGTAGTTTTTATAGGATTGCTAGCAATAAAATAATTTATTCCAAAATTACCTTCTAAAAAAAAGGTTGATTTTCTAAAATAAACCGCATGCGTGCTATTCGATTTTGTATTTGCATAAATTCTTCTTAATCTATTTTGATTAAAATTTATGCCGCCAAAATCTAAGTAATTGGCTGTATTGATATTTATTTTTTGTGGCTTGTTCAATAAGATATTATACAGATAAATTAACCCGTTGGAATCTGTTTGTGTGTTAATTCCATTGACATTCAAATTGTATAAGGGTAGTTTTTGTACCGTGGTATCTTGCGCACTTTTAAAACCATCTAAAATAGATCGTTTACGAATTGCTTTAACTATTAAATATTTTCCTCTTGGTATATACTGATTGATTGCTTTAATTTTAAAGGCTTTTGTCTTAACCGTGTATGCTAATTTGAAAGTAACGTCTATTGTATCGTTGATCTTTATTTTATCTGTATTTACAGCACTTAAATATAATTGCGCATCAACCGTTATATTCATTTCTTGCGAATTCAGCGTGTCTATGTTAAGCTGATACGGAACAACCACAATACTTGTTGGTGCATTGCCTTTGGTATATACAAAATTGTTGTAGCGTACAATATATTGTTCTAAAGTTAAACTGTCTTTTAATTTATTTTCTTGAAGTATGAGGTTTGGCATACGAACCGCTGCCGATTCAAAACACGATCTTAAACCATCGTTATCTTCAATAATATTGATAGCTGCATAATAGTCTAAGAAATAGAGCGCCTTTAATTTTAAATTAGCTTGCGCATCTATTTGATTTTGCGCAGAGGCGCTTTTATATCCTGATATCGAAAATAGCAAAAGGAACAACAGAAAATTAATTTTATAACCTTTCATCTATTGCCCTCCTAAAATTAATTTAGCCCAGTAATTCAACGATTGGCTATCTGTCATTTGTACAAAATAAATTCCAGGAGGCGCGTTTAATTTAAACTGCGCTGCTAAAGTATTATCTAGCACCCTATTTTCTATTAATCGCATTTGATTATCAAAAACTTTTATAGAGGCAATTAATACGTTGTTGCTTTTTATATTCACAACTCCACTTGATGGGTTAGGATATAGGGAAAATGGTGTATTCAGCAGGTCTACTATTCCTGTTGTAGAGGATTTATTATAATAACTTTTGGTTTCGCATGCACCCAAACTGGTCTTCAAATAATACTCATACCTAGTTGTATCAAAAGTATGTGGTAATAATACATAGCGTAAATTTCCACCATCAATGTCAGTTTCTAAATTAGTACTTTTTGTTAAAAATCCCCATTGATAAACAACACCAAAAGTAGAATCACTGCAAAACAATAAATTAGAATTTTCTTTTCTTAATATTTTTGATTTTGTAGGCGCTTGCCCAAACTTAATACGCACGGGTAATTTCATTTCATTCAAGCAACCCGTTGATTTATTAATTTGCGTGAGGCGCAAAGTATCTACCCCATCTTTTAATCCCCAATTAACATAAGCTACTTTGTCTGTTGGATTGGAAATAATTTTACCGCCACTTGTACTCCAGAAATAAGTATAGTTAGTATTTGTTTGTGCAATGCCATATCTAACTTCTTGTTGGTTTCTACAAACGGTGGTCACACCATAAATAATTGTGGTGTCTGGAAGCGGCAAAACAGTCAATTTAATTACATTTGAAGTATCTCTACCACAACCAGAACCAGAATAATTTATGAGTCGATAATAGGTTTCTTTTTGGACTTTTGCGGGAATATGTATTGGATTATTTGCATTAGGAATAGTAGACCACGCCCCGTTTAATCCAATTTGCCATTGATAAAAATAATTTCCATCTCCGCCAGTTGCTGGCGTCCGAATGGTTAAGCTATTTGGAACTAAATTATAACAAACATTTTGATCCTCATTGATTACCGCTCCTTTAAAAATTGAATTCACTTTAATTTTTAATACACCGCTCGTTACTTCTCCGCATCCATTAATAGAGGTAATTTTAACTCTATAAAATCTTGTTTGTATAAGCTTTCCTGATAAATAAGTATCAAACAAGGCCCCATTTATATTTGTAAAATTAATAGAATCAGAAGAAATTTGCCATTGATAAGTATATACATCACCACCGCCACTTGGAGCCATAGCAAATTGAATACGAGCAGGCGAAGCGTTATAACAAATAATTTGATTATTATTTAATTGCCCCGCCGAAAGCTGATCGTAGACATTGATTTTTATAGAATCAGAAGCTATAGACCTACAGCCAAAAGTGCCAATGGCATTGATTCTAAAATAGGTAGTCTGCGTTAAATTTCCTGGCGAAAATTTCAAAGCTGTTGCACCATTTACATCAACCCAATTGGTGCCACTTGTAGAGCTTTGCCATTGATAAACAAATTTATTATCCGCACCGGTAGCATAAACTTGCAATCGCAATGTATCTGGAGCGGAATTATAACAAATATTTTGCGCTTGTGTGATGCGAGGTTTAGTGAAGATACCAGATAATACTTTTATTTTAATAGTATTACTAATTTGGAATCCACAACCCGCGTTACATTGATTTAATAATCTGATGTAAGTTGTTTGAAGCAATTTAGGCAATTTTAATGCCGCAGTGTTTTGGCCACTAACACTAAACCAATTGAGACTATCGGTAGAGCTTTGCCATTGGTAAAAATAAACGCCACTGCCACCTGTTGGATTTGCCTGTAATTTAATCGTATCTGGCGATGTATTGAAACAAATGATTTGACTTTTAGTAATACTGGCTCCTGTAAATAAAGGATATACTTTTATTCGAATAATATTTGTGTAACCAAGTCCGCAACCGGTATTCGAAATTATATTTACACGATAAAAAACCGTTTGCAATAAATTTAAAGGTTGAAAAGAAATTGTGTTGGGATTATTGATATCAGAAAAATTAATGGAATCGGAAGAAACCTGCCATTGAAAAGTATACAAATTTCCGGCACCATTAGGCAAAGTGGAAAACTGAATTGCGTTTGGAATGGTATTAAAACAAATAGTTTGGTTAACTGCTAACTCACCGGGGCTGAAAGCACCATAAACAGTAACTTTTATGGAATCAGAAAAAAGCGTTGCACAACTATTAATTGAAGAGGCTTTAAACCTAAAAAAAGTTGAAGTGGTTAATATTCCTGGAGCCAATGTTAAATCTGTTTTACCAAGAATATCAGACCAAACAATTCCATTAGCAGACATTTGCCATTGATAAGCATAGGAACCCAAACCATCTGCAGAAAGATTAATTACGCGAATGGTATCTGCAGCTGTATTATAACAAATTGATTGATTACTATTTATTATAGGTTTTGGTAATACCGGATATACAAACAATTTTACAAGCGCACTGGTATCTTTTTTTAAACCGGCTCCTGCCGAATCTACTATACAACGAAATTTACGATTGTTGTAGCTGTAGGAAATATTCTTAATGAACAGCGTATCGTTAACTGCAACCAAAAAAGTATTGTTGATTAAATTTTCCCAGCCAGTAGCTGTTGAATCTTGCCAAGTGTAAATCGAACTTGTAGGTTGTGGATTGACTACGGAAAAAAAAGTGCTTGTGTTTTGACAAATAGTGATACTTGCAGGTGATACCACAACTGCTGATTGAGCGGTATTATCAAACCCGAAAAGAAATAAAACAAGACTTAAAATTAAAAATGGTGCTTTGATACACTTCATATTAACAATAAATGTACTAAATATGTAGAAATTTAGTTGATTTCTACTGAATGATTAAAACTTATAGGCTTCGGTATATCCTGAAACTGTCAATTTAATCTTAGGGTTATCATTTCCCACTTGTGCCATTAATTTTGACGAAAACAAGCCAAAAAGGAGCAATAAAATGGGTTTTTTATAAAACATTATTGTATTTTTATTGTTGAAAATATAGAATTAAGATCAAAAATAAGAAACAAAAAATAATACAGATATGAGTACTGAAAACAAATGTCCGTTTAACCACGGAGAAGTGAAAAACAGCGCAGGTGGTGGCACAAGCAACCGCGATTGGTGGCCTAACCTACTTAACTTAAATGTGCTTCGCATGCACAGTCAATTATCTAATCCAATGGATAAAGATTTTGATTATGCTAAAGCATTTCAAGCATTAGATTTTAAAACATTAAAAGCAGAGATCAACGAATTAATGGTTACCTCACAAGATTGGTGGCCTGCAGATTACGGACATTATGGTCCATTATTTATTCGTATGGCTTGGCATAGCGCAGGTACTTACCGCACTAGCGATGGTAGAGGTGGTGCGGGTGCAGGAACACAAAGATTTGCTCCATTAAATAGCTGGCCAGATAATGCCAATTTAGATAAGGCCAGATTATTACTTTGGCCAATCAAACAAAAATATGGTAAAAATATTTCTTGGGCCGATTTAATGATTTTAGCAGGTAACTGTGCATTAGAATCTATGGGCTTTGAAACATTCGGTTTTGCTGGTGGTAGAGCAGATGTTTGGGAACCAGAAGAAGATATTTATTGGGGTTCGGAAGCAGAATGGTTAGCAGATAAAAGATATACTGGCGATCGTGATTTAGAAAATCCATTAGCTGCGGTACAAATGGGATTAATTTATGTTAACCCAGAAGGACCAAACGGAGTGCCTGACCCATTGGCTTCGGCAAGAGATATCCGCGAAACATTTGGCAGAATGGCCATGAACGATGAAGAAACCGTTGCATTAATTGCAGGTGGTCATACTTTCGGTAAAACACATGGTGCTGCAGATCCTAGCAAATACGTTGGTCCAGAACCAGCAGGTGCAGATATTGCAGAACAAGGTTTAGGTTGGAAAAATTCTTTTGAAACTGGTAATGGCGAATTTACAATTACCAGTGGTTTAGAAGGCGCTTGGACCACAACACCTACACAATGGAGCAATAATTATTTTGAAAATTTATTTGGTTACGAATGGGAATTAACAAAAAGCCCAGCAGGTGCACACCAGTGGAAGCCTAAAAATAACGGAGGTGCTGGCACCGTTCCAGATGCACATAACAAAACAAAATCGCATGCGCCAATGATGTTGACTAGCGATATTGCTTTAAGAGTTGATCCACTTTACGAACCAATCTCTAGACGCTTTTACGAAAACCCTGATCAATTTGCAGACGCATTTGCAAGAGCATGGTATAAATTAACACACCGTGACATGGGCCCTCGTGCTTTGCATTTAGGACCAGAAGTGCCAACGGAAGAAATTATTTGGCAAGATCCAATTCCTGCAAATACACAGCCGCTAAGCGCTTCAGACATTAGCAATTTAAAGGTTAGCGTAATGGCTTCCGGTTTATCAATTGCAGAATTAGTAAGCACTGCTTGGTCATCTGCATCAACTTTCCGTGGATCCGACAAACGTGGCGGCG
>JBILIO010000217.1:0-2615 GCA_044349915.1 Sphingobacteriales bacterium
AAATTAATTGCTAAATCTCGCACACCCATTGTCGCAGATTTTTTATTTAGCGGCACACAAAACGAAGTTAAATTATACAACCGTTTCACTAAAATTTATTTGAATCATACCTTCAATTGGAATGGTGCCGTTAATGGAAAAATGTATACTGCTTTTTTACGATTTAAGTTTAGAGAAGTAGACGATTTAGCCGGCACCTCCGAAGAAAAATTTGTAGACATGCCGATGTTTGAAAATATCAAAACAAGTAATTCAACTGGTAGCTCAAAGATTTCTTATACTTTGTCGGGCGAAGCATTCTTTACCTATTTGCAAGCCAAATTAGACCCGCTCACGAGCACTTCTGCTCGCAGAGAATACATTGCCCCACTCGAGCTTCGTTTTAACGTAGCGGGCGAGGAATTGACTAAATACATAGAAATAAATAATGGGTCTGGAGGCTTAAATGATATTCGTCCAGAATATACCAATGTAGAAGGTGGATTAGGCATTTTCTCTAGTCGTATGGCCAAGGCATTTAACCAATTAAACAAAACCAATTTAAGTCAAGATGCCATCTATGCTTTAAAAGAAGGTGACATTACTGGTCGCGGAGCCGGAACCGCAAACGACTTAGGTTTTAGGTAAGCCATCAATGCCAATGGCATTCAATTTATGACAAAACGACATCCAAAAATGTCGTTTTTTTCATTTATAGGGCAATAATATCGGAAAAACAGTCAGTTTTTTGGATTGGCACAAGCATTGTATATCAATAAGAAATTGAACAAAATAAATTCAAGTATATGTCAAAAATTATCGGAATCGATTTAGGAACAACAAACTCATGCGTTGCCGTAATGGAAGGAAATGAGCCAGTAGTTATTCCAAATTCAGAAGGAAAAAGAACAACACCATCTATCGTGTCATTTGCAGATAATGGGGAACGTAAAATTGGTGATCCAGCAAAAAGACAAGCGATCACAAATCCACGTAAAACGATTTATTCTATTAAACGTTTTATGGGAAATTCATTTTCAGAAGTAACAAAGGAATTGGAAAGAGTTCCTTATGCAGTAGTTAAAGGAGACAACAATACACCGCGCGTACAAATTGATGACCGCATGTATACGCCTCAAGAATTATCTGCTATGATTTTGCAGAAAATGAAAAAAACAGCCGAAGATTATTTAGGCTACGAAGTGAAAGAAGCAGTGGTAACTGTGCCAGCTTATTTCAATGATGCGCAACGTCAAGCAACCAAAGAAGCGGGCGAAATTGCAGGTTTAACTGTTCGTAGAATTATCAACGAACCGACTGCAGCTGCACTTGCTTATGGTTTTGATAAATCACAAAAAGACATGAAAATTGTGGTGTTCGACTGTGGTGGTGGAACGCACGACGTGTCGGTATTAGAATTAGGTGGTGGCGTGTTCGAAGTAAAATCTACCGATGGTGATACACACTTAGGTGGTGATGATTTTGACCATGTTATTATTGATTGGTTAGCAGCAGAATTTAAAGCAGAAGAAAACATCGATTTGAAAAAAGATCCGATGGCATTACAACGCTTAAAAGAAGCAGCTGAAAAAGCGAAGATCGAATTATCATCTACTACGCAATCAGAAATTAATTTACCTTATGTAACTGCTGTTGATGGCGTGCCTAAACATTTAGTGCGCACTTTAACAAGAGCAAAATTCGAATCATTAGCTGATTCATTAATTAAGCGTACCATCGAACCTTGTAAATCTGCTTTGAAAAATGCGGGTTTATCTACCTCAGATATCGACGAAGTAATTTTAGTGGGTGGTTCAACACGTATACCAGCGATTCAAGAAGCAGTAGAAAAGTTCTTTGGCAAAGCGCCTTCAAAAGGAGTAAATCCAGACGAAGTGGTTGCGATTGGCGCGGCTATTCAAGGTGGTGTATTAACCGGTGATGTAAAAGATGTCTTGTTATTAGACGTTACTCCGCTTTCTTTAGGTATCGAAACTATGGGTGGTGTATTTACTAGATTAATTGAATCTAATACCACAATCCCTTCTAAAAAATCGGAAGTATTTTCAACTGCATCAGATCAACAACCATCGGTAGAAATCCATGTATTACAAGGAGAGCGCCCTATGGCAAATCAAAACAGAACCATTGGCCGTTTCCATTTAGATGGTATTCCACCAGCTCCTAGAGGCGTGCCTCAAGTAGAAGTTACTTTTGATATTGATGCAAATGGTATTTTAAATGTAAGCGCAAAAGATAAAGGAACAGGCAAAGAGCAAAAAATTCGTATCGAAGCAAGTTCTGGATTATCTGATGAGGATATCCAAAAAATGAAACGTGAAGCAGAAGAAAATGCAGAAGTAGATCGTAAAACAAAAGAAGAAGCAGATTCAATTAACGCAGCCGATTCATTGATTTTCACAACAGAAAAACAATTGAAAGAATACGGCGAAAAATTATCTGCTCCAAATAAAGAAGCGATTGAAGCGGCACTTGCTAAATTGAAAGAAGCACATACTGCTAAAAACTTTGAAGAATTAGCAACTGCACAAGAAGCGTTAAACGCAGCTTGGACAGCGGCTTCAGAAGAATTGTATAAAGCAACGCAAGAAGCAGGCGCAGCTGGAGAAAATCCA
>JBILIO010000051.1:0-9884 GCA_044349915.1 Sphingobacteriales bacterium
TTAAGCATATTACACAGGAAACAAAAGTTATGCCAAAAGCAATTTTATTCGCAAAACCTCCCCTTTTTATTATCTTTAAAAAATTAATTAAAACCAAATGGCTACTACTTCCGAATTAAGCAAAAACTCATTCATACGTTACAACAACGAATTATTAAAAGTAATCGAATACGATCATATTACGCCAGGAAAAGGGAATGCAATTTATTCTCTAAAATGCAGAAACGTAGAGACCGGTAAACAAAGTGAAGTGCGTTTTCGTTCTGGAGAAAAAGTAGATATTATTCGTGTAGACGAATATGAAATGCAATACCTCTATTCAGAAGGAGATTCACTTGTATGTATGAATCAAGAAACCTACGATCAAATTCCAGTACCTAATACTATTTTTGGAGAGGCCATACAATTTTTAAAAGAAGGCATGATCTTAAGAATTCGTTTTGATGATAATGAAAAACCATTAGCAGGCGATTTACCTAAACATGTGGAATTAGAAACCATTTATTCTGAAGTTGGCGTTAAAGGAAAACTATTTAAATTAGCACAAGTTGAAGGCAACATTAATGTTCAAGTTCCTTTGTTTGTAGAAGTAGGTGACAAACTAAAAATCAACACCGAAACTGGCGAATACGTTGAACGAATAATGAAATCTTAATTAATTATTTCTTAAAAACTACTTCGTCAAAAGCTAACCTGTTTCTTTCGCCCCATACGCCTGCTTCGGTGCCTGCACCTACAGATATTACCATATTGATTTCCGCGCCTTTAGGGAGCTTTAAATAACGCTTTAAACGCAATTCATCGAAGCCCTCCATTGGGCAAGTATGAAAACCTTCGGCAGAAATAGATAACATAAAAGTTTGCGCTGCTAATGCACAAGATTTATGTGCAGTAATTCGTTGACTAGCTAAACCACCTAATCTAAAAAATGGTTTGTTTATTCCCATTATAAAACTCATGCTTTTTCTTAAAAAAGTGAGGATACCAAATGGATCATTGGTATAGATAACCGACATCAGTTTGCCGTAATAATTTAATCCTTTTTTTTGTCCTTTATTGGGCTCGCCTTTAATTGCCGATTTTATTAAATTTAAATTCCATTTTGCGCGTTCTTTCCATTTATCTCTTCGCGTTACAAACACGACCATTTGTTTCGCCGTTGATGCAGCGCGTTGATTTAAACAAATAGGTGTCATGGCTTGGATAGCCTCGGGTGTAGACAACCAATAAAATTCCCATAATTGCATATTGCTACTATTAGGAGATAATATAGCACGCGCTAAACTGGTATGTATTACTTCGTCTGGTACTTCCACTAATGGATCGAATCCTCTATTTGATCTGCGGAAATCGACAATTCTTTGAAATTCTGTATTCATGTATACTTAATAGATTTTGTAGCTAAATTGTTTTAAAATGTATTCAAAGATAAAAATAAAATAAAGCCTTTTTTACTATCTTAGTGGGGAAATGTAATAATGCTATTAAAGGCCCAAATCAAAACATTTCGATGCTAACATGTCAAAAAAACATCCCCCTAAAAATACCAACCGATCGGAAGAAGGCACACAAATAAATAAATTTATCAGCGCATCTGGTTTTTGCTCTCGACGCGAAGCCGATGAATTAGTGGCCCAAGGCAGGGTGAGCATTAATGATCGAATTGCGGGTGCAACCGCTAGGGTTAAACCAGGTCAACAAGTTGCGGTAGATGGCGAAAAAATAAAACAACAAAAAATTTCTAAAATGGTTTATTTGGCATTCCATAAACCAGTTGGCGTTACTTCTACCACCGATTTAGCAGATAAAACAAACATCATTTCTTATATTAATTATAACCAAAGAATTTTTCCAATTGGTAGATTAGACAAAGACTCCGAAGGACTCATTCTATTAACAAACGATGGCGATGTAGTCAATAAAATTTTGCGTGCCGAAAACCAGCACGAAAAAGAATACATCGTAAGTGTTGACAAACCCATCACGCAAGATTTTATTAATAGAATGTCTAAAGGCTTGGCCATTGGGCCAAGTACCACTACCCTGCCTTGTTTCGTTAAACAAGAAGGTTCGAAAAAATTCAGGATTATTTTAACGCAGGGCTTGAACCGTCAGATACGCAGAATGTGTGCCACATTGGAGTACGATGTAAAAACATTGAAACGCATTCGGGTAATGAATATTCAATTAGGAGATTTAAAATTAGGCCAGTTAAGAAATTTAACTTTCCAAGAAGTAGAAGTATTGGCCACTTTATTATCACAATCTACCAACGATATTCCTTATAAAGAAAGTAAAAAAGATAATGCTGCAAATGACTTTTCGGAAGGAAAGAAAAAAACAGCCAAAGCTTTTTTTGGAGAAAGAAAAAACAAAGCAAATGCAGGCCCTACAGACTTTGCAGCCAAAGATAAAAGAGCCGCAGATAGGGCAGAAAAAAAACAAAAACCTTCTCATTTTGAACCAAAAGATGCCGCCAAACGCGGTTATAAGAAAAGGTAATGAGCCTAAAAAGTGCATCAATTAACGAAATCAAAAAAGAATTAGGCTTTTTAAATGAAGCCGAATTAATTGCGCTTTGTTTAAAATTAGGGAAGTATAAAAAAGAGAATAAAGAGTTACTCAACTATTTACTTTTTGAAGCAAGTAACGAAACTCAATTCATCGAAAATGCCAAAGAAGAAATTGCATTAATATTCGATCAAATCAATACCGCAAATAGTTATTTGGCAAAAAAAACAATTAGAAAAGCACTTAAACATGTGCGCAAATATGCTAAATACGCGGGTTTGGCCAGTACAGAAATTATTTTAACCAGTAATTTCTGCCAACAAATTTTAGCCTCAGGCATTTCCTTAAACAGCAACATCGCATTGTATAATTTATATGCTAATCAACTCAAACGAATCGAAAAACTGATTGCTGGCATGCACGAAGATTTAAGAGACGATTTTCAAGAATACCTATCCGAGCTCCAATAATTCCCAAAAAAATGGCAAAAAAATAGTCCCGTTATTGCTAACGAGACTATTCTTAATTAAATCAGTGTTATTTGCATAACACTCAAATAAGACAATTACTTGCTTATTTCTTTGCTGCTTTCTTCTTAGGAGCTGCTTTTTTAGCTGCTGCTTTTTTTGGAGCTGCTTTTTTAGCTGCTTTCTTAGGAGCTGCTTTCTTAGCTGCTTTCTTAGGAGCTGCTTTTTTAGCTGCTTTCTTAGGAGCTGCTTTCTTAGCTGCCTTCTTAGGAGCTGCTTTCTTAGCTGCTGCTTTTTTAGGTGCTGCTGCTTTTTTAGCTGCTGCTTTCTTTGGAGCTGCTTTTTTAGCTGCTTTTTTTGGTGCTGCTTTCTTAGCTGCCTTCTTAGGAGCTGCTTTCTTAGCTGCTGGTTTTTTTGCTGCTGCCTTTTTAGGAGCTGCTTTTTTAGCTGTTGCCATGTTTTTTTGTTTTAAGTTTTAATAATTAATTATTGTATCGTCGATATCACATCGATAATTTCTTTATATATTAGTTCCTCCATTAAGAGGTTCTAGTAAAAATCGCCTTTCAAATTAAAAACAAGATGTTGAAATTTTGTTGAAAAGTAAATTTCTTTTATCTCTTATTTTTGCATTACAAATTTAAAATTATTTATTTAATAAAAAAACATTTTAAAAAGTTTTCCACATGCCAACATTTGATATCGTCAGTAAAGTAGATTTACAGCTACTAGATAATGCCATTAACAACGCCAAAAAAGAGATACTAAATCGTTATGATTTTAGTGGTTCTGCAACTACCATTGAACTAGACAAAAAGTCAAATAACATCATGGTTACAACGGAAAATGAAATGCGAATAAAAGCAATTTCAGATGTGATAATTACCAGGATGATGAAACAACAAATTGACCCTAAATGTTTAGACCTTTCTGCCGATGTAATTACCTCCGGAAATATGTTGAAAAAAGAATTAAAAGTGAAGGAAGGAATCGATAAAGAGACCGCAAAAAAGCTAATTAAGGAAATTAAGGACAGTAAAATCAAAGTGGAAACTTCGATTATGAACGATCAATTAAGGGTCAGTTCGAAGAAAATTGACGACTTACAAGCGGTTATTTCGATCATGCGAAACTTCCCATCAGACATCCCTTTACAATATATCAATATGCGTTCTTAATTAAATTCCAATACCAAATCCAATTCTAATAATTGGATTTTCGTATGGTGAATAAGGACTTTCGGTAAGGTTATAGAGTAACATCATATCTACTACAGATTTTCGACCAAACACTTGCCTGAAGCCAGCTCCAACGAATAAACTACCAATGTTTTGTCGCGTATTTCCTATGTATCGATTGGTCACAAAGTCGAATGTAGGGGTAGATAAATTCAACCACTCGTATTCCACATGCGCTAAAATACTTTCGGATAAAAGGTAATTGCCAAATATTTTGGCACCATAATTATCAGATTGATATTTTAATAGGCTATTATTTATTTTATAGTATTGATAGATAACTCCTGTACCGAGCTCTAATTGATCAGTAAAACGGTAACCAACCGTTGGAGATAACAATACAGCGCTTTGGTTAGTAGTAATCCCCACGCCAAAATTACCGCCGTACACTACCCTATTCCAATCAATTTTGGCTTGCGCTAAATTGGGTAAGCATAAAATTAGCAGCATTAATATGCGATAAATTGATTTAGTATTTTTCATAATATGTAGCCTTAATTAAAGATTTTACCTGGATTTAAAATATGATTCGGATCAAAAACAGCTTTGATACCTTTCATTAAATTGATATGCGCTGCTGGGTATTTAATGTCCATGTATTCCTTCTGAACATAGCCAATGCCGTGCTCTCCAGACAATGTGCCGCCTAATTGAACTGTTAATTCAAAAATTTCTCGGATGCCATTTTTCAATTCTACATGCCATTGCTCGTCTGTTAAATTTCCTCTAATAATATTGATGTGTAAATTACCATCGCCGGCATGTCCATAACAAACCGATTGAAAACCATATTTCAAACCAATCGCTTTTACGCCTTTTAATAATTTAGCTAATTCGGCACGAGGCACCACCGTATCTTCTTCTTTGTAAATAGAATTCGCTTTAACAGATAAGGCTATACTTCTTCTCATGCGCCAAAAATCTTCTTTTTGTTGCGCAGAATCGGCAAATAGAATATCTTCTGACTGATAATTCATTAATACATTCGAGATCTTCTCGCAATCGTTCATTAAAAGATCTAAATCGTTTCCATCTACTTCTATCAGTAAAAATGCTTTCGCTTGTGGATTAATTTGTATGGTTAAATGCTCGTATTTTACCACCCAATCTACCGCTTCTTTCTCTATAAATTCTACCGCAGATGGATTATTACCATCTCTAAAAATAGCCGAAACTGCATCACAGGCTAGCTCTTCTGTAGGGAAAGAAGCCAATAACAATAAGTTATGTTTGGGTTGCGGAATCAGTTTAAAAACAATTTTAGTAATGATGGCCAAAGTTCCTTCCGAGCCAATCATTAAATGCGTTAAATTATATCCCGAAGAATATTTCAAAGTATTTGATCCGGTCCAAATAATTTCGCCATTGGGTAAAACTATTTCCATATTCAATACATAATCTCTAACCGTTCCGTATTTAACTGCTCTTGGTCCGCCAGATGATTCGGCTAAATTGCCACCCAACATACTCGAGCCTTTACTCGATGGATCTACTGGATACATTAATCCTTTTTCGTTAACCAAATCCATAAACACTTGCGTGATCATGCCAGGCTCTACCGTTGCTTGTAAATTTCTTTCGTCTATTTCAATTAATTGATTGAATCTTTCCATCGACAACAATACTCCGCCATAAATTGGTAATGCGCCACCGCTTAATCCGGTGCCGCCAGCCCTAGTGGTTACAGGTATGTTACGCTCATTGCAATGTTTTAAAATACTCGAAATTTGATTCGCAGTATTGGGTTTTAAGATTACATCTGGATGAAAAATTAAATCTTCTGTTTCGTCGTGTCCGTAATTTTCTTTTGCTTCTGCAGATAACAAAACCATCGCCTGGCCAACAATCGATTCAAAAAATGAAAGGTCTTGATCGTTTATTAATTGATAATTATTTTTCATAATTCTTAATTAAACTTACCATTGCTTGGCCAATAAAACCATCTATAGGTAAATGTTTTTTTGTCAAATGAATTTCCACTTTTTGCAACTGATTAGATAATAAACGGAGTTCTTTTTCGATATTTTGTAAAACAGTTTCTAAGAGTTTTTGCGGATTTTGCATTTGTGTTTTTACAATCTCGTAAATGATTTCGTAATTAATAGTGCTGCTCAAGTTTTCATTTTCGTAAACAGCAGCAGGAATAGCTACCATAATATCTACTAGAAATGTATTCCCGATTAGATTTTCTTCCTGATAATACCCATGATAGGCATAAAATTCGAGGTTTTTAAGGTTAATATGGTACATGCTTTTAAAAATGAGTTTTTTATTACATTTGTGATAAAATTATAAAATATTTCGACACCGAATGGCAAAGACAGATCTTTTTGAATCACCAGATTATTATTTCTTAGATGAATTATTAACCGATGAACATAAATTGGTTAGAGCAGCAGTAAGGGATTTCGTTAAAAAAGAAGTAAGCCCAATTATTGAAGATTACGCGCAACGTGCTGAATTTCCTAAACATTTAATAAAAGGTTTAGGTGAAATTGGTGCATTTGGCCCAACTATACCTGTTCAATACGGTGGTGGCGGAATGGATTATATAGCTTATGGATTAATCATGCAAGAAGTAGAGCGTGGCGATTCGGGCATTCGTTCTACTGCATCTGTTCAAGGTTCTTTAGTAATGTATCCTATATATGCTTACGGAAACGAAGCGCAACGCAATAAATATTTACCCAAATTAGCTACTGGCGAAATGATGGGATGCTTTGGTTTAACTGAACCTAATCATGGCTCTAATCCAAGTGGCATGACCACCAATTATAAAGATGCAGGCGATCATGTGATTTTAAATGGTGCAAAAATGTGGATTTCGAATTCTCCATTTGCAGACATTGCGGTTGTTTGGGCTAAAAACGAAGAAGGAAAAATTAAAGGAATAATTGTAGAAAGAGGCATGGAAGGTTTTACCACTCCAGAAACTCATAATAAATGGTCTTTACGTGCATCGGCTACCGGCGAATTGGTATTCGATAATGTAAAAGTTCCTAAAGAAAATATTTTACCAAATGTAGAAGGCTTAAAAGGACCATTAGGTTGCTTAAATCAAGCGAGATATGGCATAGCTTGGGGCGCAATAGGTGCTGCAATGGATTGCTATGATACGGCATTAAGATATTCAAAAGAAAGAATTCAATTTGATAGACCCATTGGTGGATTTCAATTGCAACAAAAGAAATTAGCAGAAATGATTACCGAAATTACCAAAGCCCAATTAATGAATTGGAGATTAGGTGTATTGAAATCGGAAGATCGTGCCACTCCTGCTCAAATTTCTATGGCTAAAAGAAACAGTGTAGAAACAGCTATGAATTGCGCACGCGAAGCGCGTCAAATGCTAGGCGGAATGGGTATTACAGGCGAATATCCAATTATGCGACACATGATGAATTTAGAATCTGTAGTTACTTACGAAGGAACACACGATATTCATTTACTTATTACAGGAATGGATGTTACTGGTTTAAATGCTTTTCAATAGGCTATTGCAAAAGTAATACCTTCGCTTTTTCTCGTAAGTTATAATTAGACGACATGACTTCGCCGTAAGCTCCTGTGGTATAAATTACCATCAGATCTCCTCGGCTTGTAAGTGGCAATTCTACTGCTTTTCCGAAGCAATCAGATGATTCGCAGATGGGTCCTACTACATCATATTTTTTCGAAATACTTTCGTTTTGCTTACTGAGGTTTTCTATTTTATGATAAGCTTGATACAATGCGGGTCTTAAAAGATCGGTCATGCCGGCATCTAATATTGCAAAATTTGTTTGTATACCTTCTTTAATATAAACTACTCTCGAGAGCAAAGCGCCAACAGCACCTACCAAAGATCTACCTAATTCGAAATGAATTTCTTGCCCAGGTTTACGAATAATAAATTGATTAAAAATAGCAAAATACGCTTCGAAATTGACCAAGTTATTGGTGGTAGGATGGTAATAGTCTATGCCTAGTCCACCCCCTAAATTCAATACTTTCAGCGGTATTTGACGGGCATCAAACCAAGCCGTAAATTCATTTACCTTGGCACATAATTGTTTGAATACATTTAAATCTGTAATCTGCGAACCTACGTGAAAATGCAAACCAATTAAATCAATATTCGGAGATATTTTAATTAAATCTATGACCGTTTCTAATTCCCAAATATTAATACCAAATTTATTTTCTGATAAACCAGTGGTGATATAACGATGCGTATTGGCATTCACATTAGGATTTAATCGTAAAGCTATTTTAGCAATTTTATTTTGCGCATGCGCTAATTCGTTGATGATTTCGATTTCTTGTAAGGATTCTACATTGAAACAAAAAATATCCAAAGCTAATGCTTCATTTATTTCTTGATCTGTTTTTCCTACACCTGCAAAAACAACTTTATCTTTGCTGAAACCTGCATTGATAGCCGCTTTCACCTCGTTACCACTTACACAATCTGCTCCAAAATTTATAGCTAGAATGGCTGATAAAATGGCTGGATTTACATTTGCTTTTAAGGCATAATGCACTTCGAAATTGTATTGATCTGCTGCATTTTTACAAGCAAGCAAGGTTTGCTCGAGTAAATTTAAATCATAAACATAACAGGGCGTCTGAATATTATTTAATTGCGATTGATATTTTTTTAAATCCATTTTAACAGCTGTTAACGAGTAGCAAATAATCCTTGATGCAAGGCATTTAATGCAGCACCTTTTAAGTTTGAATTAATCAACAAGGAAATATTATTTGGACTACCACCATAAGCAATCATGCGAATGGGTATGTCTTTCATGGAATTGAGCACCATGGCTGCATAGCCCGATTTACTGGCTAAGAAGTCGCCTACAATACAAATAATTGTTTGGTCGGTATCTACGCTCACATTTCCAAATTCTTTTAAATCGATTAAAATTTGATCTAGGTTTTGCGTATCATCTATCGTTAAAGAAACAGCCACTTCGGATGTGGTAATCATATCAATGGGTGTTTGATATCTTTCAAATACTTCAAACACTTTTCTTAAAAAACCATAAGCCAATAACATTCTGGAAGACTGAATTTTTATGGCCGTTATTCCATCTTTTGCAGCAATAGATTTTACGGTTGCATCTGATGTTTGATTACTGATCAAAGTGCCTTCTGCATTGGGTGCTAGCGTGTTTAATAACCTTACTGGTATTTGATATTTTTGTGCAGGGAATACACTTTGTGGATGTAAAATTTTAGCACCGAAATAAGCTAATTCTGCTGCTTCATCGAAAGATAAATTTCGGATGGGTTGGGTTCCTTGCACAATTCTTGGATCGTTATTGTGCATGCCATCTATGTCGGTCCAAATTTGCACCTCGCTGGCTTGTATAGCTGCAGCAATTAAAGAAGCGGTATAATCGCTTCCTCCTCTTTTTAAATTAGCAATTTCACCAAAACTATTTCTACAAATAAAGCCTTGTGTAATAAATGTGTTAGTTGTTGAGTGTTGCGCTAGTAAAGGCTTTAAGTTACGCTGAATATAAGGGATATCGGGCTCTTGGTGCTCATCTATTTTCATAAAATCGAGCGCGGGCAACAAAACTGCATTAATTTTTTCTTGTTGTAAATAATAAGTAAACAATGCAGTAGAAATTAATTCTCCTTTTGCTAATATAATTCTTTCTTCAAAAACAGTAAATAA
>JBILIO010000218.1:0-2599 GCA_044349915.1 Sphingobacteriales bacterium
TTCGCCTTTGCGCACC
This sequence comes from Sphingobacteriales bacterium, assembly GCA_044349915.1. Taxonomy (GTDB): domain Bacteria; phylum Bacteroidota; class Bacteroidia; order Sphingobacteriales; family Sphingobacteriaceae; genus CAIKLP01. The sequence continues at coordinate 17 of JBILIO010000218.1, forward strand.
ACGTGTGTTTTATATACCGTGCGTGCATTGGCTAAAGGATCGGTGTTTAAAACAAACATCGATTCTGCATTTAATCTATTAGGGAATGCGCGGTAAAGCGAATCTTTATTCAAACTTAAAATATCTTTTCGAGTGGCAGGAACTTTAATCGTGAAGGATTCGTTATAAGCGGGTACAAAATCTTTTTTGAAAATCGGATTCAGTACTTTTAATTCTTCTGCAGAAATACCACATAATTTTACAATGTCTTTGAAAGCCACTGGCTGCGAGAGTTGCACCGTGTCTGTCATAAAACTAAAGTTGGGGTAGGTGGGATAAATATTATGTACTTCGGCGCAATTCATAATATAAGTTGCCGCTATATAAGCTGGTACATAACCACGCGTTTCTTCTGGTAAATAATTTCTGATGGCCCAAAAAGTTTTGCCTCCTCCACTTTTTCTAATCGCTCTGTTTACATTTCCTGGTCCGCAGTTATAGGCTGCAATTACTAATAACCAATCGCCGTAGCGTTTGTACATATCTACAAAATACTTAGCGGCTGCATGCGTTGCTTTTAAAGGATCACGGCGCTCGTCTATGTGCGAAGTCACTTTTAAATTATACATTTTACCTGTGGTAAACATAAATTGCCACATGCCTGTTGCCCCTACTGGAGAAACCGCGTAAGGATTTAAAGCCGACTCTACAATGGCTAAATATTTAAATTCGGCAGGAATATTGTATTCTTTAAACACGCGCTCCACCATCGGAAAATAAAATTCGGCTAAACCCAACATGCGCTCTACTTGCTCGCGACGACGAAAAGCATATAAGTTAATATAGCCTTGCACATGTTCGTTATAATCGAGGGGAATGTCTTTGGTTAAGGAGTCTAGTCTTTTTTGATAAACTGCTAATTCAAATTTGGGAGCCACATTTAATTGCGATAAATCCACTTCTGGAATCACAAAAGAAGTATCGTCTGAGGCAATACTTAAGCTAAGCGAAAGGGTATTTAAGCTACGCGCATTTGTATTAACCGATAGGCCAAACAACAAAAACACTAAGGCAATACGGTAAATTCTTAAAATCATTGCTGCGCTTTATTGGTTAAAAAATATTTTGAAACAGGCATTACGCCGCCAAAGCTGCTAATTTACGGTTTTTTAAATAAATCGGGGCGATTTTAATGGTTTTGGGTTAAATATTGGGCAAAATCAAGCATTTCTTGCTCTTCAAATCGTTTTCCAATTACTTGAATACCAATAGATAAGCCATTAGAATGAGTAGTTTCGGGTACCGATATAGCAGGTAAGCCAGCCAATGGCGCTTGCACCGTAAAAATATCGGCTAAGTACATTTGAACCGGGTCGCTTGTTTTTTCGCCTAATTTAAAAGCCGTAGTTGGCGTAGTTGGAATAATTATTAAATCGTAATTCGATAAAATTTCGTTTGATTTTTCTTGAATAATACGACGCACTTTTTGTGCTTTAGCATAATAGGCATCGTAATATCCTGCACTCAATACAAAAGTACCTAACATAATTCGGCGCTTTACTTCTTCGCCAAAACCTTCGGAACGCGAAAGTTTATAGGTTGATTCTAGGTCGGTTGCATTGGGGCTGCGGTAACCAAAATGAACGCCATCGTATCTCGATAAATTCGAAGAAGCTTCGGCGGTGGTTAATACATAATAAGTTGGAACTGCATATTTTAAATATGGAAAACTTACTGGCTCCACCGTATGACCATCTGCCTGCAAGGCTTTCACGCGGTTATACATAGCCGCTTTAATTTCTGGATCGATGCCTTCGGTTTCAATTGTTTCAGTAATATAGGCAATGCGCATATTTTTTTTCGGTGCTTGCAAATTAGAAAATTCCGTAACCGCTTTTGAAGAAAGCGTGGCATCAAATTCATCTTTACCCGCAATCACTTCTAAAATTAAAGCGGCATCTTTTACATTTTTAGTAACAGGGCCTACTTGATCAAAAGAAGAAGCGTAGGCAATTATGCCATAACGCGAAACCCTTCCGTAGGTTGGCTTTAAACCCACCAAGCCGCAAAATGCTGCAGGCTGGCGAATAGAGCCGCCTGTGTCGGTTCCTAAAGAAGCTAAACACATATCGGCTTGCACCGATACAGCCGAACCACCCGAAGAACCACCGGGTACTAAAGAGTTGTCTGCAAAGTTTAATACATTTCCATAATGAGATGTTTCGTTCGAAGCACCCATCGCAAATTCATCACAATTCACATGTCCAATAATAATGGCATCTTCTGCTAAAATTCTTTCGACCACGGTCGAAGAATAAATAGATTTAAATCCTTTTAAAATTTTGGAAGAAGCAGAAACCGGATGATCTTTATAACAAATCATGTCTTTAATACTGATTACCATACCCGCCAATTTACCGGCTGTACCGGCTTTCAGCTTGGCATCAATTTCTTCGGCACGCTTTAGTGCTTCGTCGGCATATACATGCAAAAACACATTGAGGTGTTGATAGGTTTCAATTCTTTGAAGATAGTAATTGACCAAAGCAACCAGGGTTGTTTGGGAAGACAATAAGTCTGCGCGTACCTCTTCTAAGGAATGAT
>JBILIO010000052.1:0-9861 GCA_044349915.1 Sphingobacteriales bacterium
AACGTTAGCCACTGCGCCAACTGCAACAAGTCAATTTATTCCTACTAGCACTGCGCAATGGCGTCAAGATAGTATCAGCTTATCGGCATACACAAACGAAGACAATGCCATATTTAGATTTAAAGCAACCAATGGTGCGCCTGGTAATAATATGTATATCGATGATATTGTGATATCGGTAGCAACAGGAGTGGAGCATTTAGTTTTAAATAATTTAAATTTAACCATTGCCCCAAATCCATTTGCAAATGAAACTAAAATGTCGTTCTTTTTAATTCAACCAGCTCATGTAACTATAGATATTACTGATGTTTTAGGCAGAAAGTTAAAAACCATTGCAAACGAACAAATGAATGCAAATGTTCATGAATTTAATATCACTAACAACCAATCGGAATTCCAAAATGGTATTTATTTTTTAAGAATTAACATTGGTGGTGTTCAAAAAGTAGAAAGATTAATCATTCAAAATTAATCCAAAAATAAAATATAAAAAAAAGCCGCTTTTATCGAAGCGGCTTTTTTTATGCTAAAGCTTTTAAAATACTTTCAGCTTTGAGCAAACATTCTTCGTATTCTTTTTCGGGATCGGCGTCTAAGGTAATAGCACTGCCTACTTGGAAGGATAAGGTCTTTGCATTTTTATCATAAAAAATACTCCTAATAATTACATTAAAATCGAAATCACCAATTGCATCGATGTAGCCAATGCTGCCAGAATATAATCCTCTTTTGGTGTTTTCCACTTCCTCAATCAACTCCATGGCGCGCAACTTCGGTGCGCCTGTCATCGATCCCATGGGAAATGCATTTTGTATACATTCAAAAATGCCGCAATCGGCTTTTAATTCTGCTTCAACAGTACTGATCATTTGATGCAAATTGGCAAATGTATGAATACCAAATAACTCCGAAACCTTTATTGTGCCTAGTTTTGCACTCTTTGTTAAATCGTTTCTAACCAGATCTACTATCATTACATTTTCTGCAATTTCTTTTGGATCGTTTTGTAATAGCCATTTTTCTTGTTCATCTAAAACAGGGTCTTCATTCCTTTTTCTAGTTCCTTTAATGGGTTGAGAAAAAATACGCTGCGCTCTTTTTCCTAAAAATCTTTCGGGGCTGGCACAAATAACATATTGCAAATCGTTTTTATACAATGCCGAAAAGGGCATAGGGGAAAGGGAATTTAATTTAGTGTAAAGTGCAATTGGATCAAGTGTAATGTCGGTTAAACTAAAAGCAATGCAATAGGTTATTTCGTAAATATCGCCAGCTGTGAGGTGTTTTTTTAATTGATTTACTTGATCAATATAGGCTTGTTTAGCAACACTCGCTTGAAGCATAGCTAGCTTGATTTTATTGGCTTTTAAGGCTTTTAAAGGTAAAGAATTAGCGCTAGTATGATTGCTTAAATAAACGCTTTTTGCAGCAAAAACATGTGCTAATGGAGCTGCTTGTAATGGGGTATTAGCAGATGTTAATTTTGGGTAAACCGCATTTTTTAAATCATAACTTAAGGCTGCGAATAAAAATGAGCCAATATGTTTTTGTTGAAAATCAGCTAAATTAATAAAAGCATTTTCTGCTTCTTTAATTTCAATTTGATCAGCCTCACCAACACCTAAAATAAATGCATATTTACTTTTATCATCTTGGTATTGGTTTGAATTTAATAAACAAAAAACGGAATTATCTTCATCAATTTGATTTAATGAAGGTAGCTTTTCGGTTATATAAATTTGTTGTGTTGACATAAAAAAAGGGCCGAAGCCCTATTTAAAATTTTAAGACAATATCAATGTTTGCTTACGATCTGGACCTACTGAAAGGTATTTAACTGGTACACCAAGTTCTTTTTCTAGGTACTTAATATAAGCCATTAACTTTTCTGGAATTTCATTTATTTCCCGAATCTGTGTTAAATCTTCTTTCCAGCCATCAATTTCTTTATAAACAGGAGTTGCCGTTACCGATACAATATCGAATGGCATATAATCAATAGTTTCACCATTGTAAATATAATGCGTACAAGCATAAATTTTTTCGAAACCAGAAAGTACATCTGCTTTAGTCATCACTAATTCCGTTACACCATTTAACATGATGGCATATTTTAATGCAGGTAAGTCAATCCATCCGCATCTTCTAGGTCTGCCAGTTGTAGCACCAAATTCGTGTCCAATTCTTCTTAATTCTTCTCCCAAATCGTTGTCTAATTCGGTAGGAAAGGGGCCGCCACCAACGCGTGTGCAATATGCTTTGAAAATACCAATGATACTACCCAATTTATTGGGTGCAGCGCCTAAACCGGTACAAGCACCAGCCGAAGTAGTATTCGAAGAAGTTACATAAGGATAAGATCCAAAATCGATATCTAGTAAAGTACCTTGCGCGCCTTCTGCTAAAACTTTTTTATTTTCTGCTAAATATTGATTCACCAAATGTTCCGCATCAACTTGTTTCATGGCTTTGAGCAGTTCTATGCCCTCAAACCATTGTGCTTCGTATTCTTTATAATCGATATCAATATTATAATGCGATAGTGTTTCGAGGTGTTTGGCTAATAGTTTTTCATAGCGCTCTTTAAAATCTGGAAGCATCGTATCACCCACTCTTAAACCACTTCTACCAATTTTATCTTGATAGGTTGGGCCGATTCCTTTTAAGGTTGATCCAATTTTGGAGTTGCCCATTTTTGATTCACTGGCCGCATCAAGTAAACGATGCGTTGGTAAAATTAAATGTGCTTTTTTAGAAATAACTAATTTGTTAGTAGCAATTGGATCATATCCATTTGTTTTTAAATTGTCAATTTCTCTTTTAAAAATAACGGGATCTATTACCACACCATTACCAATTAAGTTAAGGGTGTTGGGGTTAAATACACCAGATGGAATGGTATTCAAAACATATTTTTTGCCTTCAAATTCTAAGGTATGACCGGCATTTGGGCCACCTTGAAACCTGGCAATCATGGAGTAGGTTGGGCTTAAAACATCAACTATTTTACCTTTACCTTCATCACCCCATTGTAATCCTAAAAGTACATCTACACTACTCATGCTTTAATTTTTATTAAATTATTTATTAGAAAATGATTCGCATTTTCCTTCTTTTTTAAGTTTGGTACAAGCGCCATATAAATTTAAAGAATGGTGTGTTACATCAAACTGAAGTAATTCACCCATCATACTTTGAATTTGTTGAATTCTTGGATCACAAAATTCTACTACTTTACCGCAATCAACGCAAATAATATGGTCGTGTTGTTTGTAACCATAAGACTTTTCGAATTGGGCCATGTTTTTACCAAACTGATGCTTGGTAACTAAATCGCAAGAAAGTAAAATTTCTAGTGTATTGTAAACCGTAGCACGACTTACCCTGTATTTGCGGTTTTTCATGTGGATGTATAAAGATTCCACATCAAAATGGTCGTTTCTGCTATAAATTTCTTCTAAAATGGCAAAGCGTTCTGGTGTTTTTCTTAGGTTTCTATTTTCTAGATAGGCTTCAAAAATCTTCTTTACAGTCGCAATATTTTCAATAGTAGACATCTTTTTTATTGATTTTACAATGCTCAAAATTAGTGATTTCCTTTAGTATTCTAAAGAATTGTATGATGGAGTTTTACACATTTAAATGTTCGGAATCGAATCGGGTAACCGATAAAACACCATTTACTTGTTTGAGTCTATTTACCAATATGGCCAAATGGCTCGTATCATTCACATATACCATTAGGGTGCCTTCAAATATACCATCATCGCTATCTACAGTTATAGAGCGCATGTTTACTTTTAAATCGCTTGAAATTACCCTAGTGATATTACTTACCACTCCAACATCATCAATTCCAGTTATTTTAATTCCTGTTAAAAAGGCGATTTCTTTTTGTTCGGTCCATTTTACTTTAACAATTCTATAGCCAAAATTAGACATCAACTTGATCGCATTAGGGCAATTGGTTCGATGAATTTTAATGCCTTCTGTTGCTGTTACAAATCCGAAAACATCATCGCCCGGAATTGGGTTACAACATGGAGAAAGTTTATAATTAATTTTATCTACTTCTTCTCCAATCATCAGCATATCTGAATCTTTACTCTTGATTAATTTTGCTAATTGGTTGAAACTTTCCACATCAACCTTCTTATTTTCTGGTTGTTTTTTTTCTGCAATTTGGAAAGCCCTTAATTCTTTTAAATCTATTTTGCCTATGGCTACTTGATAATTTAAATCTAGCACACTATTTAAATCGAAATAGAGGCAAATTTTGTTTAATTGTTGAGGGTTATAGGGTATTTTAAGGGCATTGAGTTTTGACACTAAAAGTTCTTTTCCAGCTTCTGCAATCTGATTTTTTTGTTCTCTTAAAGTTATTTTAATTTTCGCTTTTGCCTTACTGGTAATCACAAAATTTAACCATTCTTCTTTTGGTTTTTGTTTTTCTGAAGTGATGATTTCTACTTGATCGCCATTTTGTAATTTATAACTCAAGGGCACTAATTTATGATTTACTTTAGCACCAATACATTTAGCACCAATATCTGTATGAATATCGAATGCAAAATCAAGTGCTGTAGCGCCAAAGGGTAATTTCATGAGTGTACCTTTTGGAGTAAAAATGAAAATTTCGTCGGTAAACAAATTCATTTTAAAATCATCCAAAAAGTCTAAGGCATTTGATTCTGGATTGCTCAACATTTCTCGAACATTTTGAATCCAAACATCTAGTCCGTTTTCGTTGCTTTGTTCTTTATATTTCCAATGTGCAGCAAATCCTTTTTCAGCAATTTCGTTCATTCTTTTGCTTCGAATTTGAATTTCTACCCAACGGCCTTTAGGGCCCATTACTGTGGTGTGTAAAGATTCGTAGCCATTTCCCTTTGGAGAGGAAATCCAGTCTCTTAAACGGTCTGGATTAGGTATGTATTGGTCTGTTACAATAGAATAAGATTTCCAACAATCAGATTTTTCATCTTCCAGTGGGCTATCCAAAATAATTCTAATCGCAAATAAATCAAAAACTTCTTCGAAAGGAACTCCTTTTGATTTCATTTTTTTCCAAATAGAAAATATAGATTTAGGTCTGCCGTAAATTGAATAGGAAAGACCTTGTGCAGTTAATTTTTCTTCAATAGGTTTAATAAATTCGTTGATAAATTTATTTCGCTCTATTTTAGTTTCATTTAATTTTTGAGCAATTAATTTATAGGTACTGGCTTCGGTAAATTTCATCGATAAATCTTCTAGTTCAGATTTAATCGAATAAAGACCTAATCGATGGGCTAGAGGTGCATATAAATAAGCTGTTTCGGAAGATATTTTTAATTGTTTATCTCTTGGCATACTTTCAAGCGTACGCATATTATGCAAACGATCTGCCAGTTTAATTAGAATTACGCGCACATCGTCTGCGAGCGTCAATAACATTTTTCTAAAATTTTCGGCTTGAATAGAACTTGTTTGATCGAATACGCCAGCGATTTTGGTAAGGCCATCAATAATATTGGCTACTTTTTTACCATATTCTCTTTCTACGTCTTCTAATGTTAATTCGGTGTCTTCTACCACATCGTGTAATAGTGCACAAACAATAGAGGTGGTTCCTAAACCAATTTCTTCTGCAGCAATTTGAGCAACTGCAATTGGATGATAAATATAAGGTTCGCCAGATTTCCTGCGCATATTTTTATGCGCATCAACAGATAATTCAAAAGCTTGTCTGATTTGGCGTTTGTCGCCTTTTTCCATGGTAGGTTTACAGGCTTTAAGTAAAGCCCTGTATCGCTTTTGAATCTCCTTCTTTTCGCCTTCTACATCAATTTCTATCATGTTTTAAAGTTAAAAAAAACCAATTAATTTGTAGGTTTAAAATAATAATTATCTCGATATTTGGTTATTATGTTGAAAATGAAACATAAAAAGCCTTTTTACCTCTTCTTTCTTACTTGTTTTTTAACAGTATTTAGCAATTTTTCGCTTGCTCAAACTGTAAAAAACGATACGATTATGGTGCGTGGTGTCATTATTGATGGTGATACTATTCCTTATCAATACATCAGTGTCATTAATATTTATGCCGAAAGAAAGTTTAAAAATAAAAGGGCATTTGTGAAATACAGTAAGCTTAGAAGAGATGTTTTAAAGGTTTGGCCTTATGCTAAAATCACAGAGAAAAAATTCAATGATTTAGCTGTACAACTCGGTATGACTAACGATGAGCGGGTTAAAAAAGCTTTAGTTAATAAAACAGAAAAAGAAATTAAAGCCAGATTTGAAGGAGAATTAAAAAACTTGACCATTAATCAAGGTCGAATTTTAATTAAATTAATAGATAGACAAACTGGTAATACAAGTTATGTTGTACTCGAAGAATTAAAAGGTAATTTATCTGCCTTTTTTTGGCAATCTTTGGCCAGGCTATTTGGGAATAATTTAAAAGCACATTACGACCCAAATGGGGAAGATGCTGAAATAGAAAAAATCGTTAAAACAATAGAATAAACGCTATAAAATACTTCAAAAATGAATGAACATAAATTAGATATATTGGTATTTGCAGCACATCCAGATGATGCAGAATTAAGCTGTTCGGGTACCATCATAAAATATTTAAGAGCTGGTAAAAAAGTAGGTATTATAGATTTAACGGCTGGCGAAATGGGTACAAGGGGAACGGCTGCAACCAGAAAAGCAGAAGCCGAAAATGCGAACAAAATAATGGGATTATTAGTTCGAGAAAACTTAGCCATGCCAGATTGTTTTTTTGAAAACAACCAAGAAAATCAATTGAAAATTATTCGAATGATTCGCAAATACCAACCTCAAATTGTATTGGCCAATGCCATAAATGATAGACACCCAGATCATGCAAGAGCAGCTCAATTAGTTTCGGATGCTGCATTTCTTTCTGGATTATTAAAAATTGAGACAATGGATTCGGCTCAAAAGCAAGCGCCACATAGGCCACAGGCAGTTTATCATTATATTCAAGATACCTATATTAAGCCCGATTTTATCATCGATATTACGGCAGAAATGGAAACTAAAAAAGCGGCAATATTGGCTTTTCAAACTCAATTTTTTGATCCAAATTCAAGCGAACCGCAAACCTATATTTCGAATCCAGATTTTATCGAAACAGTAATTGCTAGAAATAGGGAATTTGGAAAAATAGTAGGTGGTGTTTTTGGCGAAGGTTTTACTTCCAAAAAAATTATTGGAGTAAATGATATTTTTAAGCTAAGCTAATTAGCGCAACAATTTTCGATAAATACAATTCATCTATTTCATCAAAATAATTAAGGTGTTCGCTGTCTACATCGAGCACTGCCATTACTTTTTCTTGATGCTTTAAAGGAATCACAATTTCTGATTTACTGGCTGCACTACAAGCAATATGCCCTTCAAATGCATCTACATCTGGCACAATAATACTTTGCTTAGTGGCCCAAACCTTTCCGCAAACACCTTTACCTTTTTGAATTCTAGTACAAGCCAAAGGACCTTGAAAAGGCCCTAAAATCAGCTCTTCTTGTTTCACTATATAAAAACCAACCCACCAAAACGCAAAGACTTCTTTTAAAACTGCCGAAATATTCGCCATATTGGCTATATGATCTGTTTCAGCAGCTATTAAAGCAGCTATTTGAGGTAAAATAGTTTGGTATTTCTCTACTTTAGTGGCCGAATGTTCAAAATGTATAGAATCTGACATGAAAATTGCTTGAAAATAAATTATAAACACAAATATTAATTTAAATTCGCAATTATTAACAATTTCAATATGAAAAAGCATTTAATACTTTTAACTACCGGAATCCTTTTTTTGCTAAACACTGCTATTGCTTTACCAGAAGAAGGCATGTATCCTTTAAGTGAAATAAAAAAATTAGACTTAAAAAAGGCTGGTTTAAAAATTCCTCAAGCTGAGGTTTATAATCCAAATGGATTAAGTTTAATTGATGCCTTAGTCAATGTTGGCGGTTGCACGGGTTCTTTTGTTTCTAATCAAGGATTAATTATTACCAATCATCATTGTGCATTTGAAGCAGTTTCTTTAGCGAGTACTCCCGAACACGATTACCTTAAGAATGGCTTTGTGGCTGCAACTAAGGAACAGGAGGTACAAGCAAAAAACTTAACATGCAAAATCACCGATTCATACGAAGATGTTTCGAATACAGTTTTATCGGCTGTAAAAAATATTTTTGATCCAACCGAGCGCATCAATGCGATCAATGCAAAGATTGCGCAAATTATAAAAGAAGAAGAGCAAAAAGATAAAACGATTAAAGCAGAAGTTTCCGAAATGTTTATTGGAAGAACTTATGTACTATTTCGTTATAAAACCATTAAAGATGTGCGCATCGTTTATGTACCACAAAGAGCGGTAGGAGAGTTTGGTGGCGAATCGGATAACTGGGTATGGCCGCGTCATACAGGCGATTTCTCTTTTTTAAGAGCCTATGTTGCTAAAGATGGTTCTTCTGCTGCTTATTCAAAAGATAATGTGCCTTATCAACCTAAAAAATATTTAACCATCAATCCGAATGGTGCAAATGAAGGAGACTTTGTTTTTATTTTAGGTTACCCAGGTAGAACTTTCAGAAACTATCCAGCAAAATATATTCAATATCAAGAACAATATCAATTACCATATATTTCGGATTTATTTGCTTGGCAAAATAAACAAATGGAAGCCACCTCAATTACTAAAGAATTAGAATTAAAACAAGCAGCTAAAATTAAACGCAAAGCCAATGTTTTAAAGAACTACAGAGGTAAATTAAAAGGTTTAAAAGGCATAGATTTAGTGAATCAAAAATTTGCGCAAGAAAAAGAATTGCAAGCATTTATTAATGCCGATACTAGTTTAATTAAACAGTATGGTAAAATGTTACAAAACATAGATATGGTTTATGATGAATTTTTTGCTGATGCAAAGAAATTTTTAGTTTTAGATCAAGTATTTACAAGTGCTACCGCATTTAGTGTAGCCAATCAAGTGCTTGGTTTACAAAAGAAAATTGCCGAAACCAAGTTAGAAAATCAAGATAAAGTTTACCAAGAAAGCAAAGTTACCATCTTAAAGAATGCTAAAGATGCTTATTCTACTTATGTTTTAGCGACTGACAAGGTATTATTGAAACGAATTTTATTAGATGGTTTAAACTTATCTGTTAAAGAGCAATTTAATATTATTAAAGGAATGCCTACTGCAAAAGGTACTAACTGGGATGAATTATTGTCGAATCACTTGGATCGAATTTTTTCAAAATCAGAATTTACTGAAGCAGACGAAATTGATGAAATATTTAATTTATCGGTAAAGGATTTCTTGAAATTTAAAGATCCAATGATAGATTTAGCGATCAATGCAAGGATAGAAATTGATCAGATGAATACGATTAGAAAAGACAGAACAGGCCGTCTGAACAAGCTTTTAGCCGATTATGTGAATGTGAGTATTTTGTTCAAAAAGTCGGATTTTATACCCGATGCCAACAGTACTTTGCGTTTAACTTATGGACATGTAAAAGGATTTACGCCTGTAGATGCTACTTATATGAAACCAACTACCACTTTAACTGGCTTAATTGAAAAAGGAACAAATGAAGGGGATTATTATTTACCCGAAATTTTTAGAACCTTGCATCAACAAAAAGATTATGGTCAATTTACGACTAAAGATGGCAAAGATGTTCCCGTTGCATTTTTATACAATTTAGATACAACTGGAGGAAATTCGGGTAGTCCAATTATGGATGAAAATGGTAATTTAGTAGGCGTAAATTTTGATAGAGCATACGAGGCTACAATTAACGATTTTGCTTGGAATGATGCCTATTC
>JBILIO010000219.1:0-2584 GCA_044349915.1 Sphingobacteriales bacterium
CGCAATTCTTTATTGCTAATTATTTCGGTTTTAAATGGGCTAATGGAAATCATCGTGCCCGCTTTTTCGAATGTTACTTCGGCAGATTTGAGCAAATGAATGGAATTGATTCCAGTACTGGTATCTATTTTATTTAAACTTGATTGGTCTATGATATTTTGCGCATTAATGGAAATAAACGGCAAACATAAAAAGACACAAATAATTATATTTTTTTTCATGGGAATTGATTAATAAATAAAAAATCTATTGAATTAGATAATTAAATTTATTTTCAGATTCTTAAAACGCTCGTGGAAACGAGTTGTTGCTGCTGGACAGCTCCCGGTGGATATTCGATTTTTTGCAAAGCAAAACACTTTGCTAAACTAGCGTAGATAGGTGTTTCGAGCCTAGTTAATGAAATGGCTAAAATTGGAAAATTAATTTGAACTTGAAAACTAGGAACAAATTGATCTTTGATTTTAAAAAACTGGTATTCGTCTTTGCAGCAACCATCATTTTCTTCGGTAGCTATATTTTCCATTTCGTCTGCGGCACAACAAGCACTGGTAGCATTAACAATCATGCTGGCAGATTTCATTTCACCTGCACAAAAATGAGCCACAAATAAATACCCCATGGTGCTGAGTAAAATATTAATGGTCATAAATACAAGGAATGCTTTTTTCACATCTTAAAGTTAAGCAATTGATAGCTGCGTTCAAAATTTGTACATTTGATTATTCAGAAAAACAGCAAATGAAAAAAATAACCCTTATTTATCTGCTTGCAATGCTCCTTTTGGGCAGCAGCTGTAACAACGAAAAAGACAAGGCTTATAGCCGAATTAAAGCCATCGAAAAAGAATTACTTCAACATAAAGAAATTACGAGCGATAGTTTAGCCCGCGTTTTCATTAACCTTTCGGATGATTATGTGAAGCAAAATAGTAAAGATGAAAAAGCGCCAGAAATATTATTTAAAAGTGCAGAGGTAGCCAGTGGTATTGGTATGTATGATCATGCCATTAGCAATTTTTTAAAAATTGTATATTCCTACCCTAAATTTAATAAGGCGCCAGAAAGTTTATTCTTAATTGGATTTATTTACGATAGCAATTTAATGAATGTAGATCAAGCGAAACATTTTTACGGAGAGTTTATTAGCAAATACCCGAAACACCCGCTAGCAAAGGATGCTGCGGCTTGCATAGAAAATCTAGACATAGACCCTGATGCTTTAATTAAAGAATTTAAAGCAAGAGAAAAAAGGAAATAAAAAAAGGGCTAGTTGAAAATTCAATTAGCCCTTTTTTTATTTAATAGCAATTAGATGATTTCGAAATGAGATAAATTTACAAACTCATTTACGCGCTCTTTTAATTCATCAGATGATAAATTTTTGATTCGCTCTGTACCAAATTTTTCTACGCAGAAAGAAGCCATGGCAGAACCATATATAATAGCGCGTTTCATGTTATCGAAAGAAATGTCGTCGGTATTGGCTAAATAACCAATAAAGCCGCCTGCAAAAGTATCGCCTGCGCCAGTTGGATCAAATACTTCTTCTAAAGGTAATCCAGGAGCCGAAAACATTTGGTTTTCGTGGAATAATAAAGCACCATGCTCCCCTTTTTTAATAATTAAGTACTTAGGGCCCATTTTCAAAATCTTTTTGGCTGCTTTCGCTAACGAATACTCATCTGCCAATTGGCGAGCCTCGGCATCGTTAATGGTTAATACATCGACCATAGCTATGGTTGCCTTTAATTCTGGCATGGCAATGTCCATCCAAAAATTCATGGTGTCCATTACAATTAGCTTAGGGCGGTTTTTAAGGCGACCTATTACCGTTTGTTGTACTTGTGGCGTAAGATTACCTAACATTAAATAAGTACAGTCTTGGTAGCTCTCAGGTATAATTGGATCGAAATCTGCCAACACATTCAGATCAGTTATTAAGGTATCTCTATTATTGAGGTCGTTGTGGTATTTTCCAGACCAAAAAAACGATTTTTCGCCTATTTTAACCTGCAAACCTTGGGTTGAAATGCCATGTTTGCCAAAATCATCGATATCGGCTTGCGGAAAATCGTCGCCTACTACGGCTACAATTTTGGTTTGATCATAAAAATAAGAAGCGGCTAAACTTGCGTAAGTCGCTGCTCCACCGACGATTTTGTCGGTTTTTCCGAAAGGTGTTTCAATAGCATCGAAGGCTACAGTACCTATAACTACTAGACTCATAATTTATTTTGAATATTTTTTTTACAAATATTGGATTTTTAAATTGAATACCCTAATATTGCATTCCCTTACAAAAAGCAATTTTTGTAAGCGCTAGACTCCTAAGTAGCTCAGCTGGTTAGAGCATCTGACTGTTAATCAGAGGGTCCCTGGTTCGAGTCCAGGCTTGGGAGCAACACTGGACAAGCCATCAGAAATGATGGCTTTTTCTTTGTCTATCAGTGAGTTAGTCTAGTTGCATCTTTTCTTATATTTACCATATGAAAACACTTCTTGTTTTTTAATTTTAGGATATGAACTCAAACGCTCAAAAATTGAAGCCAGTTACTAAAGTTGAGTCTGTCATCATTGATTAT
>JBILIO010000053.1:0-9802 GCA_044349915.1 Sphingobacteriales bacterium
CCCATTACTAAACACTCTGGCTGTAGGTGTTTGAGCCGATACATAAGTTAAATAGGTGCTAGCCCCAGTTATTAATACAGCATTTTTATAAGTGCTTAAAAAACTTTGGGCTTGTATAATTTTTGGGTCACTGGCTAATTGCTCTTCTGCTATTGTGTTTGCTAAAGCGGTTTCTGGCCAAATAATAAATTCCGTATTTTTTTTTGCGCTTGCAGCAGATAATTGCAAGAGATTTTGCATTTGCTCGTTTTCGTTACTAGCCGAAAATTTTTCGGTATAAGGATCAATATTAGGTTGAACAACTACTACATGACAAGGATTAATTTGTTCGGTGTAATTATTATAAATAATTTTCGAAATTATAATTGGGATTATTATAAGGAGTAGTGCCGGTGCAAACACTTTTAGATTTTTGTTTTTCCATTCGGCTTGCTGGAGCGCTAAATACAGCATAGCATTTACCGAAAGCACCCATAGCGTACCGCCAAAAACACCAGTGTATTCGTACCATTGCACCCAATTGCTGCTGCTTGCAAATGCATTTCCTAGGCTAAACCAAGGCCAAGATAAATCCCAATGCAAATGAAAATATTCCATGCTCATCCATGCCGCAATAAAAGCTAGGAGCGCCATTTTAGGATTGGTAATTTGCCTCATTTTTTGATAGAAAATAAATGGCAGGGTCATTAAAACTGCATTTAACAAAACCGCAATAATCATTCCTACCGCAGAGGCATTCCAAATCCAATAACTGCTAGCTAAATTGAAAATAGCAAAGCCGATATAGGCATAGTAAAATAAAGCATTACTAGATTTTTTTTTCGTTTCAGAAATTTTCTCTTGAAAACAGGCATCTACTAAATAAAATGCGGGCACAAATGCAATAAATAAAAATGCATTGAAGCCAATGGGTGGCCATGCCAAAAACAATAGCATAGCGAATAAGATGCTGTATTTTATTTTCATTTTTATTTTCCGGCTATACAGATCACAAATTCTCCTTTTGCAATATGAGTAGTATAATATTCGATTACCTCTAAAACAGTACCTCTGGTTGTTTCTTCGTATATTTTTGTTAATTCTCTAGAGACGCTGATGATTCGATCTTCTCCAAAATAAGTTTTAAAATCGGCTAATGTTTTCATTAATCGATGTGGAGATTCGTAAATAATAAAAGTGCAATTGAGTGTCGCTAATTCTTTGAATTTTGTTTGTCTTCCTTTTTTTACTGGCAAAAATCCTTCAAAACAAAATCGATCACAGGGTAAACCAGAGTTGACCAAAGCAGGCACAAAAGCAGTTGCGCCAGGCAATGTTTCTACTTTCAAATTTTCTTTAATGCATTCGCGCACCAATAAAAATCCAGGATCAGAAATCGCAGGTGTACCCGCATCGCTTACTAATGCAATTTGCTTGCCTTCTTTCAAGAATTTGATTATTTCTGCAAGCGCATGGTGTTCGTTATGCTGATGGTGGGCAAATAATTTTTTATCAATATTTAAATGCCTCAATAATTGACCTGCAGTTCGGGTGTCTTCGGCTAAAATATAGTCCGATTCGCTCAATACGCGAATGGCTCTTAATGTAATATCTTCTAAGTTGCCAATGGGTGTTGGCACTAAAGTTAACTTTCCTTCCATGCTTGTTGCTTGTATCAATATTTCTATCTTTGTAAAAAAGATAAATAATATGTTGCAAGTTAATTATATCCGCGAAAATAGGGAAGAAGTAATTGCAGGTTTAACGAAGAAAAATTTCAAGCAATTAGCCCTGATCGATCAAATTATTCAGTTTGATGAACAAAGAAGAGCCTTGCAAGTAAGTTCGGATACACTCGCTGCAGAAGCCAACGCTATTGCTAAACAAATCGGAGAATTGATGAAATCAGGGCAGAAAGACGCCGCTGAAGACTTGAAACAACGTTCTGTAGCAATCAAAGAACAAACAAAATTGCAATTAGAAACACTTGCCAGCATAGAAACAAGTTTATATGATGCTTTGGTGCAATTACCAAATCTACCACATGCTTCTGTCCCTGCAGGTATTACACCCGAAGAAAACGAAGTGGTTTATTCTTGGGGCGATATTCCAGTATTACCCGAAAATGCAAAACCACATTGGGAATTAGCAGCCGATTACGATATCATCGATTTTGAATTAGGTGTAAAAATTACGGGAGCTGGATTTCCAGTTTACAAAGGAAAAGGCGCAAGATTACAAAGAGCGCTTATCAATTTCTTTTTAGATGAAGCAGCAGCAGCAGGTTACAAAGAAATGCAACCACCTATTGTTGTAAATGCAGCGTCTGGATTTGCAACAGGACAATTGCCAGATAAAGAAGGGCAGATGTATTATGTTGGCATAGACGATTTGTATTTAATTCCTACAGCCGAAGTGCCTTTGACGAATTTATACCGCGATGTAATTTTAAAAGAAGAAGAATTGCCTGTCATGAATACCGCATATACACCTTGTTTCAGAAGAGAAGCAGGATCTTATGGTGCACATGTGCGTGGATTAAATCGTTTACATCAATTTGATAAAATCGAAATTGTACAAATTGCCAATCCTGCAAATTCTTACCAGATTTTAGAAGAGATGGTAAAACATGTACAAGGTATTTTAGAAAAATTAGAACTGCCTTATCGCATTTTAAGATTATGTGGCGGCGATATGAGTTTCGCTTCTGCTTTAACATACGATTTCGAAACTTATTCTACTGCACAAGGCAGATGGCTTGAAGTGAGCTCTACCTCTAACTTTGAGACTTTTCAGTCGAACCGATTGAAATGTAGATTCAAAGCAAAAGATGGAAAAAATCAATTGGTGCATACCCTAAATGGTAGCGCATTGGCATTGCCTAGAATTGTAGCTACCTTATTAGAAAACAACCAAACCCCAGACGGAATTAAAATGCCCAAAGCATTAATTTCTTATTTAGGTTTCGATAAAATTTAAATTACTTAAGCGTCTTTTCGAAAGAAATCATCTTCTTTCAAAAATGTTGTTTGGAAAATTAAAATGCAAATCACACCTACGCTAATTGCTGCGTCGGCAAAGTTAAATACTGGTCGAAAGAAAATAAATTCTTCGTTTGCAAATAATGGAAACCAATTTGGGTAATGGCCTCGGAGTATAGGAAAATAAAACATGTCCACTACTCTTCCGTGTAACCAGTTTTCGTAGCCATATATTTTTCCGTAAAAAACAGAATCGATAATATTGCCGAGCGCACCTGCAAAAACAAGGCATACACAAGTAATCAATCCAAAGTGATATTTTCTTTTAATAATTTGGTGTAAGATATACGCAATACCAAAAACAGCAATTACCCTAAATAAACTGAGCGCTAATTTTCCATAGCTGCCCCCTAATTCTACGCCGAAGGCCATGCCGTTGTTTTCGGTGAAATGAATGATAAACCAATTGCCAAAAACAGGAATTTCTTCTCCAATAAATAAAGTGGTTTTAACCCAATATTTGATTAATTGGTCGATCATTAACACTGAAAAAATAATAAGGATCGCTTTATGGTAATGGGTCAGTTTCATTTTTTTGATTTAAAAAATGCCTGTCTGAGACAGACAGGCATTGAATTAATAGGGTATCGTGGTAAATTATCTTTGCTTCAACTTTGCTTCCATACTTAAAGTAGTATGAGGAACGGCTCTTAATCTTTCTTTTGGAATAATTTTGCCTGTTTCTCTACAAATACCGTAAGTTTTATTTTTAATACGGATTAAAGCTGCTTCTAATTGATCAATAAATTTTCTTTGACGAACCGCCAATTGATTTACGTGTTCTTTTTCTAAAGTTGCAGAACCATCTTCCAATACTTTAAAAGTACCAGCCGTGTCGTCTGTTCCGTTGTTATTTGGGTTACTCAAAGTTTCGGTAAGCAATTGTAATTCTTCTCTTGCCGAAGTTAATTTCTTAGTAATAATTTCTTTGAATTCGATGAGTTCAGAATCCGAATAACGACTTTTTTCGTTTGGATCCTGTACACGAGGAATTACAATATTAACCGGTTCAGGTTTTTTAATTTCTACTGGTTTTTTTGCAATTGGCTTTACAACTACTGGTTTTGCTACTACTACAGGTGCCACTACTTTTTTAACAGCGGGTTTTCCAATTACTTTTTTCGCAACAACTTTCGCAACAACTTTCGCAATTACTTTTTTCGCAGGTGCTTTTGGCGCTACTTTTTTCGCAATTACTTTCGCAACAACTTTTTTAGCAGGCGCTTTAGGAGCTACTTTTTTCGCAACAACTTTCGCAATTACTTTTTTAGCAGGCGCTTTAGGTGCAACTTTTTTAGCAGCTACTTTAGCCACCACTTTTTTAGCAGGCGCTTTAGGTGCAACTTTTTTAGCAGCTACTTTAGCCACCACTTTTTTCGCAGGCGCTTTTTTAGCAATTACTTTTTTAGCTACTACTTTCTTCGCAGATGCTTTCGCAACTACCTTTTTTGCCACTACCTTTTTTGCTACTTTTTTCTTCGCAGCTACTTTAGGAGCTGCTTTTTTAGCTACTACCTTTGCTACTACTTTTTTAGCAGGTGCTTTTGTTGCTTTTTTGGCAGCTGCTTTCGCTACTACCTTTTTTGCTACAGTTTTCTTTGCAGGAGCTTTTGCCGCTGCTTTTTTCGCTGCCGGTTTAGCTTTTGCTGCCGGTTTAGCTATCTTTTTCGATGCTGATGTAGACTTCTTTTTCATTTATTTCTACTCTTTCTTTGTTTAATAAATCTCCTGCAACAAATAACATTTCGGTTGCTAGAATTTCGGCGCAAATATAATTTAAATTCTTATTTATCGCCTCTTTAATATAATCATTGTCTAAAATTCGTACGCTAATCTTGTCAGTAACCTCGAATCCTTTATCCTTTCGCAGATTTTGGATGCGATTTATTATTTCACGGGCCAATCCTTCGAGCCTCAAATCTTCCGAAATACTCACATCTAGGGCTACCGTAATTTTGCCCATTACATTCACTAACCAGCCTGGTATATCGTCCGCAACAATTTCAACATCTTCTATTGAAATCGTATAAGGGCTGTTTGCTAGCGTAAATTGCCCATTTTTCTCAAATTCAATTATTTGATCTTGGTCTAGTGCAGTTAATGCGGCAGCTACCTCTTTCATGTCTTTGCCCACTTTAGCGCCTAATGCCTTAAAGTTTGGTTTTATCTTCTTCTGAATAAAGCCATGCGAATCGGTAAGGTACTCAATGTTTTTAATATTGGTTTCAGATAATATTAAATGTTTGACATCTTCAATTTTTGCATCTATTTCTTTTCCTAAAGAAGGAATTAAAATTCTAGTCAATGGTTGACGCACATTAATGCTCACTTTTTTTCTTAATGATAAAACCATCGACGAAATATTTTGTGCCAATAACATGCTTTCGTTAAGTCTTTCATTTATTAAATCGAGGTTTGCTTCGCCTAATAAACTTAAGTGAATAGAAGCTGCTTTGAATTTCGAATTTGCGGAAAGTTCTTTTTCGCGTAAGCTGTCTGTTAAATTTTTGTATAACCATTCTGCAAAGAAAGGCGCCACCGGACTCATCAATTGACTAATGGTAGTAAGGCATTCAAACAAAGTTTCGTAAGCTGCTTTTTTATCTGCAGTTAATTCTCCTTTCCAAAATCTTCTTCTCGATAAACGCACATACCAATTCGATAAATGTTCGTCTACAAAATATTGGATGGCTCTGGCTGCACGGTGCGGCTCATAGTTTTCGTAACTCTCGGTAACTTCTACAATTAATTTTTGTAGCGCAGAAATAATCCATTGGTCTAGCTCTGCGCGTTCTTTTACAGGTGTGCATTGGTCTTCCTTAATTTCGAATCCATCTATGTTTGCATATAGCGCAAAGAAATTATAGGTATTGTACAATGTGCCAAAGAATTTTCTTTGTACTTCTGCTAAGCCCTCTAGGTCGAATTTTAAATTATCCCATGGTGCAGCATTGCTAATCATGTACCAACGCGTAGCATCGGCGCCAAACTTATCGATGGTTTCAAATGGATCGATGCTGTTGCCTAAACGCTTCGACATTTTATTTCCATTTTTATCTAAAACCAATCCGTTCGAAATCACATTTTTATAAGAAACAGAATCGAACAACATGGTAGAGATGGCATGTAAAGTAAAAAACCAACCTCTTGTTTGATCTACGCCTTCTGCAATAAAATCGGCAGGATAAGCCGAGTTCCATTCTTTTTGAAATGGATGTTTATCGCCAGCAGCTAATTTTGTTTGGTCTAATCCCCATTGCGCATAAGGCATTGCGCCCGAATCAAACCATACATCAATTAGGTCGGATTCTCTAAACATTTTTTCTCCAGTTGAAGAAACCAAAACTACCTCATCAACATAAGGGCGGTGTAAATCTTTTAATTCAAAACCTGCAGGCATAAAACCTGCTGCAATTGATTTAGCAATTTCGACATTCATAGTCGCCATCGAATCAATGCAAATTTCTGCAGTACCATCTACTGTTCTCCAAATAGGCAGTGGTGTTCCCCAATAGCGCGAACGAGATAAATTCCAGTCCACTAAATTTTCTAACCAATTACCAAATCTTCCAGTTCCGGTCGATTCGGGTTTCCAGTTAATGGTTTTATTTAATTCCACCATGCGCTCTTTAAACGCAGTAGATTTAATAAACCAAGAGTCTAATGGATAATATAAAATCGGTTTGTCTGTTCTCCAACAATGCGGATAACTGTGTTCGTATTTCTCAACTTTGAAAGCTTTGTTTTCGGTTTTTAATTTAATCGAAATTCGCTCGTCGACCGATAAATATTTATCTCTATTTTGTTTAAGTCTTTCTGTTTCTTTTTCTTCGGCCGATAAATAATCTTCTTTTACAAACTCGTTTGCAAAATCTGTTACCTCGGGCACAAAGCGTCCGCGTTTATCCACTAAAGTTAGAGAACCAATGCCATTGAGTTTAGCTACCCTAAAGTCATCTGCTCCAAAGCTAGGCGCTATATGTACTATACCTGTTCCATCTTCGGTGGTTACAAAATCTCCAATAATCACTTTAAAAGCATCGCCATCGGTGGGTTGCGCATAAGGCAATAATTGTTCGTAACGAATGCCTGCTAAATCTTTACCTGTTATGCTGGCAATAATTTCAAAAGGAATTATTTTATCTCCTGCTTGGTAACTCGCAAAATCTGCTGCATTTTTATCAGAAAAATATTTGCCTACTAAATCTTTCGCGACAATTACTTGTACCGGCGCAAAAGTATAAGGGTTAAAAGTTTTAATAATTTGGTATTCGATATTTTTCCCAACAGCTAAGGCCGTATTAGATGGTAAAGTCCATGGCGTAGTGGTCCAAGCTAAAAAATATACTTCGCCATATTTACTTAATACCGTATCGGTAGTTATCGCTTTAAATTGCGCAACAGCCGAAGTGTCTTTTACATTTTTATAAGTACCCGGTTGATTTAATTCGTGCGAGCTCAAACCTGTTCCTGCAGCAGGAGAGAAGGGTTGAATGGTATAACCTTTGTATAATAAATTTTTATCGTGTAACTGTTTTAATAGCCACCATAAAGTTTCAATGTATTCATTTTTATAAGTAATGTATGGGTTTTCTAAATCTACCCAATAGCCCATTTTTTGTGTTAAGTCATTCCATACATCGGTATAACGCATCACTTCCTTTTTACAAGCTGCATTGTAATCGTCTACCGATATTTTTTTACCAATATCTTCTTTAGTAATTCCAAGTGCTTTTTCAACAGCCAATTCAATGGGTAAGCCGTGTGTATCCCATCCACCTTTTCTTTTTACTTGAAAACCTTTTAATGTTTTATAGCGACAGAAAATATCTTTGATAGATCTTGATAATACATGGTGAATGCCAGGCAAGCCATTGGCAGAAGGCGGCCCTTCATAAAATGTATAAGGTTTGTCTGCAGGTCGAGACGAAATACTTTGTTCAAATATTTCATTCGCTTGCCAATAAGCTAAAATATCTTTTCCTATTTGAGCTAACTGAAGTTGTTTAAATTCTGGATACTTGCTCATGATTTTAAATCGCTTGCTGCTTTTTTGTGAATGCTTTTTTCCAAACTCAATAATAAACTTGGAAGTAAAATTAAATTAGAGATTACGGCTACTAATAAAGTAATCGAAATCAAAATACCTAAAGAAACAGTTCCTCCAAAATTAGAGGCTGCAAAAATACCAAATCCAAAAAATAAAATAATGGCGGTATAAATCATGCCTAAGCCAGATTCTTTAAGGGTGATAGAGGTTAGTCTTGAAATATCCCAGTTTTTTGTTTTTTGTTCGTGACGGTATTTCGTTAAAAAATAAAGTGTTTGATCGGAAGCAATTCCAAAAGCAATACTAAAAATTAAAATAGTGCTTGGCTTTAAATTGATGCCTACAAATCCCATAATGCCTGCCGTAATTAAAAGCGGAATAATATTTGGCAATAAACTAATGATCACCATTTTCATTGTTCTAAATAAAACCAGCATGAGTAAAGCAATTAAAGCAATGGCTAATAATAAACTCTCTCTCAAATTGGTGAACAAATAATTGGTGCCATCTACAAAAATTACACTTGCACCCGTTAGCAGTACTTCGTATTTGCTTGGGTTAAAAATAGAATCGATGCGTGGTTTTAATTCAGTAAAAAGCGCATTGGTTTTTTTAGAGCCAATGTCTGCCATTTGAAAACTAATGCGTGTAGATTGATTTAAACTGTCTACATAGGTGCGCATCAGGCTATTGCTGCCACTTGCTTTGCCTGCATTCTTCGCATACTTTAAAATAAATAAAGCTTCGGATTGAGTCGGGCTGCTGTAAAAGTTTGGATCGCCGTTATAATAGGCTTGCTTCGAAAATTTCAATACTTCATTTACAGACAAAGATTTAGAAATTGCCGGATAAGCGCTGATCATATTTTCGAGCTTCTCAATTTTCTTTAACATCGAAATATTGGCCAATCCATTTTTTCTTTTTGTATCAATTTTTATTTCTAATGGCAATACCCCATCAAAATTTTGTTCAAAAAATTGTAAGTCGGCTAGAATAGGATCGTTCTTTGGCAAGTCGTCTACCATAAAGCCATTTATATTTATTTTCGAAACACCTACCAAAGAAATCAGGATGATGATTAATGTTGTCCAGTAAATTTTTTTACGATCGAAATGAATCCAATGATCAATTTTCTGGATAAACGTTTTTAAAACTTGATTGTCGAGGTGTCTGGTTTGCCATAATTTTGGATTTGGCAAAAAGCTAAAGATTACTGGAATCAATACCATCGACATAATCCAAGTAGCCATTACATTAATAGCCGCAACAATTCCAAACTGCGTAAGTACTTCACTTTTAGTAAAAGCAAATACCCCAAAACCTATAGCGGTAGTCACATTCGCGTAAAAAGTAGTGATACCAATTTGTTTAACTGCAATGCTTAATGCCTGCACTTTATTTTGATGCAGCATGTATTCTGTATGGTATTTATTGAGCAGTAAAATACAATTGGGAATACCAATCACCACAATTAAAGGTGGAATTAATGCAGTGAGTAAAGTAATTTTATAACCAAATAAAACCAGTGTGCCTAAAGAAAGTACTACGCCAATACCTACTACAATTAAAGGAAAAATAACGGCAGAAAGTGATCTAAAGAATAGCAATAAAATAACAGCTGTTATCAAAACTGCTAAGGCTAAAAATAATTTAAACTCCCCAGCAATTTTATTAGAAACAACTGTTCTGATATAAGGTAAGCCCGAGAGGTGCAATTTTACTTGGTGTTTAG
>JBILIO010000220.1:0-2563 GCA_044349915.1 Sphingobacteriales bacterium
CTATTTAAAAGATTTAGCTAGCGCAGGTGGCCCTGGTAATTGGAATCCAATGACGCATACATTTTCGGATACGGCAGGCGCAATTTACAGAGCATACATTCGTCAGATAGGCGCAGGCGCAGTAGCTGCGGGCGGTTTCATCACGCTATTTAAAACCATACCCACCATCATTTCTTCTTTTAAAGATAGCATGGCCAGTAGTAAAATCAACGAAAGCCATCAAAAAGTAAAAAGAACCGAACAAGATTTAAATATTAAAATAGTTTTATTTGGCAGCATAGGCTTAATTATTTTAATGACTTTATTGCCACAAATTCCAGGCACTTCAATATTTAATAAATTATTAATTGGCGTATTAGTCGTTTTATTTGGTGCATTTTTTGTGACGGTATCTTCTAGAATAGTAGGATTAATCGGCTCATCGAATAATCCTATTTCGGGAATGACCATTGCTACATTAATGGGTACTTGTTTAGTTTTTATTGCCATTGGCTGGACAGGCAAAGTCTACGAACCAATGGCATTAGTAGTTGGCGGCATGATCTGTATTGCAGCTGCAAACGCAGGAGCCACTTCTCAAGATTTAAAAACAGGTTACCTCATTGGCGCAACTCCTAAATACCAACAAATGGCATTGTTTGTAGGAGCAATTGTTTCTTCTATTTTTATAGGATTAACCGTTAAAATTTTAGACACTCCTACCACAGAAATGTTAAATCAAGGCATACACCATGCCATTGGCTCAGATGCTTATCCCGCGCCACAAGGCACGCTCATGGCTACATTAATTAAAGGAATTTTATCTTATAATTTAGATTGGCAATTTGTATTGGTAGGCGTTTTTCTTTCTATCACCATGGAATTATGTGGCGTAAACTCTTTATCGTTTGCCGTTGGGGCTTACTTGCCATTGTCTACTACCCTACCCATCTTTGCCGGTGGCTGTATTAAAAAAGGAGTTACTTTTATGCAAACGCGTAAAGGAGAAGCACCCGAAGACGAAGAACTAGGCAAAGGAAGTTTATTTGCCACCGGACTGGTTGCTGGCGGGGCATTGGCAGGAGTGCTCATTGCCATGTTAACCGTAAATTATAGCAGTATTGTCAGTAATGAATTTTTAAAAAATGCATTAAATGCCATGAGTAATTTTACCAATAATTTAAATTTACAAACAACTATTTTACAATACATCAACCAAGAAAACTATTATTTAATTGGAACCATCGCCTTTATATTAATGGGTGCAACGCTATGGAGAGTAGCCTTAAAAAAATAAATTATGAAAAAACTATTAATCGTTATTGCGGCAATGTGTTTAATTGCCTGTAAACAAACCAAACCGTCAACTGCAATAGTTCAAAACCAAAATTTTGATGCTTATAAAGAAAATTTTATTAATTCTTTATGGACCATTTACCCTAACTGGGCAAGCAGCATTGGCTTTCATAAAAACGATAGCCTACTTACTATACCCGATGATACACAAAGAAAAAACGAAATTGCATTTGCAGAAAGTCAATTAGATAGCTTAAGTTTATTTAATATAGATAGCTTAAACAATCAAAATAAAACTGATTTTTATTTGATAGAGAATCAATTAAAATCGAGCATTTGGAGTATTCAAAAGTTTAAATCATATCAATGGAATCCAGCGCAATATAATGTTTCGGAAGGTTTTGCCGAGATCATCAATAATAATTATGCCCCTTTAGCGCAAAGATTAGCCGCAGTAAAAGAAAGATTAAAATTCGTTCCGGCTTATTACGAAGCCGCTAAAAAAAATATACAAAATCCAACCGCAGAACATACCGCCTTAGCTATTGATCAAAACACAGGAGGCCTATCTGTATTTGAAGTCGACTTAGTGGAGGCCTTAAAAAAATCAAGTATTTCGGCCCAAGAAAAAGAAAAAATTTCGAGCCTTTCTAAAGATGCGATATCGGCGATTCAATCTTATTGCACTTTTTTAAAAGAATTAAAAAACGAGCAACCAAAATCTTTTAGAATTGGTAAAGAATTATACGAAGAAAAATTTGCCTTTGATATTCAATCAAATTATACTGCCCAAGGTATTTACGAAAAAGCAATTATTCATAAAAAAGATTTGCATCAAAAAATGTTTGCCATTACCAAACAATTATGGCCTAAATATTTTGCAACAGAAAACTGTCCAAGCGATTCTTTAATTGCCATTAAAAAAATGATAGACCGACTATCGGTTGAACATGTGAAGCCTAGGGAGTTTCAAGCGGCTATCGATAAACAAATTCCCCTACTAGTGGAATTTATAAAAAATAAAAATTTAATTTATATCGACCCTTCTAAGCCATTAGTGGTAAGAAAAGAACCAGCTTACATGGCTGGTGTAGCTGGTGCATCTATCTCTTCGCCTGGCCCCTACGATAAAAATGGAAATACCTATTATAATGTTGGTTCTCTAGCTGGATGGGACGAAGCCAAAGCCGAAAGTTATTTAAGAGAATACAATCAATATATTTTACAAATTTTAAATATCCACGAAGCCATTCCCGGACATTATACGCAATTAGTATATGCAAATCAA
>JBILIO010000054.1:0-9707 GCA_044349915.1 Sphingobacteriales bacterium
CATTGCTAAGCCACAGCGTGCTTTTAACGAAGGCGAAAAATTTAATATCGACCAATATATTATGGAAGGTGGCCGCGTATTGTGGTTGATCGAAAACTTAATGGCCGATATGGATAGTTTAGGTCCAGATGCAAGTTTAATGACGAGTACTTTTAATTTAAATTTAGAAGATCAGTTATTTACCTATGGTGCAAGAATAAACAATGATTTAATTCAAGATGTACAATGTGCACCTATTCCTGTAGTTACCGGAAATGTGGGTTCGCAAACACAATCAGATTTAATGCCTTGGTTATTTTATCCCATTTTTATTCCTAACTCTATACATCCAGTGGTAAAAAACTTAGATGGGGTTAGGTCAGAATTTGCCAATACCATTGATAGTATTCAAGTAGCTGGTGTTACTAAAACCCCTTTATTGCAAAGCTCAAAATACACCAAAGTATTGAACGCACCGGTTAGGGTATCGCTAAACATGTTGTCGATAGAACCTAATCCACTTCAATTCAATAAGTCTAGCATGATAGCTGCTATTGCCTTAGAGGGTAAATTTAATTCGCTTTACAGAAACAGATTGCTGAGTCAAAATGATTCTGCTCAATATTTAACACAAAGTAAAGCGACTCGAATGATTGTTGTTTCGGACGGCGATATCATTAAAAATTATGTCTCTAAAAAAGATAGCGCGGCTTATCCTTTAGGTTATGATCGATTTACTAAACAAACATTTGCAAATAAAAATTTTATTTTAAATGCCGTAGATTATTTAGCAGATGATGATAATATTATTGAAGCTAGAACTAAAGAAGTAAAACTGAGAACACTCGATAAAGGAAAAATTAAAAAGCAAAAACTAAATTGGCAAATCTTCAATATTCTTTTGCCTAATTTATTAATTGTTATTGTAGGAATCGTGTTGTTCTATAGTAGAAAAAGAAAATATACTCGTTAATAAATTTGCGATGAAAAAAAATATCATCTATCTTGTCATACTTGCTCTGCTTGCCTTTGCGGTTATTTACTTATTTAAATTTAAAGGTGATCGTTCCAGTATTGCTTCGCAATTAAAAGATTTTGCTGTTGCCGATACGGCAGAAATTTCTCGTGTGGTGATCACCGATAAGCAAGGAAAAATACTAGTATTGAAAAAAGAAAAATCAGGATGGTTTGTTAACGATACAATTCCGGCGCGTAAAGATATTGTGCAAGTACTTTTAGAAACATTAAAAAGAATAGAAGTTAAATCACCCGTGAATAAACCGATGCGCGAAAATGTCATGAAACAATTGTCGACAGGCGCCATAAAAGTGCAGGTTTATAATAACGATGATTTGCAAAAAAGTTTTTTTGTAGGTGGTCCAACAATGGATGGTACAGGCACATTCATGATCTTAGCCGATGCCGACGAGCCATTAATTACACATATTCCGGGCTTCGATGGTTACCTAACTGTTCGTTTCAATACCAATGCAGAAATATGGAGAGATCGAGAAATATTCAGGTATCATCCAAGTTTTATCGATGCTATAGAAGTACAATATCCAACAAGCCCAGCAGAATCTTTTGTATTAAAAGTAGCCAACAAAGATCAGGTAAGTATCGCAAATGGAAAAGGAGAAATGGTAAAAGGCAATGTCAATGCAGACTTTCTTCGTAGCTATTTAGATTCCTATATGAATATTCAATACGAAAACATTATTCAGTTGGCACCAAGCACACGCGATTCGGTTTTAGTGCCTCAGAATTTATTAGCAACTATTACTGTTGTGAATAAAGAAGGAGCCCAAAAATCAATTCAGATTTTTAAGCGGTATTGGAATGGAAGGGCTTTTGTAAACAAGGGCACCGAAGTGGAGTTCGATCAAGACAGGGTATTTGTAGTAATCAATCAAAAAGTAGTAGCCAATGGGCAGTATCGAACTTTCAATAAATTAATTGTTCGTTATCAAGATTTTACCAATCCCCCCATTCAACCTAAAAACTAAGTATGCTAGCTTAAATCTATTATTTAATCCTTTATGAGCTTGTTCATGGCTTTTGAGCCTTAAATTCGCCCAAAAAATTAAATTAATGTGTTATATTTGTTTCAAACAAAATTAAACGCGTCAAATGAAATTTATCGTTTCTTCTTCAGCATTGTTAAAGCAGTTGCAAGCAATTAGCGGAGCATTGAGTAGCAATACCGTATTGCCTATTTTAGAAAATTTTTTATTCGAAATTAATTCGGGTGTCTTAACTATTTCTGCAACAGATTTACAAACCACCATGAATACTACTTTGGCAGTAGAAGCTAAAGAAAATGGTAAAATTGCAGTTCCTTCTAAAATTCTATTAGATACTTTAAAAACCTTAGCAGATCAACCTGTTATTTTTAGCATCAACGACGAAAATTTCGGAATCGAAATGAGTGCCGGTGATGGAAAGTATAAATTAAGCGGAGAAAACGGAGAAGATTTTCCTAAAATTCCTAAAGTTGAAAATGCCGCGGCATTGGTTATTACTGCATCAACATTGTCAGAGGCCATTAGCAAAACATTATTTGCCGTAAGTACCGACGAATTAAGACCAGCAATGACAGGCGTGTATTGTCAAATGTCTTCAGAGAATATCACTTTTGTGGCAACAGATGCACACAAATTGGTTCGTTATAGAAGAAGAGATGCGCATGCAGATGTAACCAGTTCTTTTATTCTTCCCAAAAAAGCATTGAATTTATTGAAGTCATCATTGCCAACCGAAGATGTAACTGTCAATATAGAATACAATGCAACCAATGCATTTTTCTCTTTCAATAATATCAATTTAATTTGTCGTTTAATCGACGAAAAATATCCAGATTACGAAGCCGTTATTCCGGTAAATAATCCAAATAAATTAACTATTGATCGTTCGTTATTTTTATCATGTTTGCGTCGTGTTTCTATTTATTCAAATAAAACAACACATCAAGTTCGTTTAAAAATAACAGGTTCTGAATTGCAAATTTCTGCAGAAGATTTAGACTTTGCTAACGAAGCATTTGAACGTTTAAGCTGTCAATACGAAGGCGAAGACATAGAGATTGGTTTCAATGCAAGATTCTTGGTAGAAATGTTAGCTAACTTAGAAACAGAAGAGGTTGCTTTAGAAATGTCTACTCCAAATAGAGCAGGTATTTTATTCCCAGTTAATGCAGATAATAACGAAGATGTATTGATGTTGGTAATGCCCGTAATGCTTAATACTTACGCATAAATCATTTATAGTTTAATATAAAAAAGGGGCTGAATTTTTAGCCCCTTTTTTTATTCTACTCTGCCCAATGCCTTACCATTTTGATAGGCGTTTTCTTCTGCAATTACTTGCGCTTGTTCGGCTTTTGTTTGAGTCTGGTTTAGGAGTTTTTTCATA
Source organism: Sphingobacteriales bacterium (assembly GCA_044349915.1). GTDB lineage: Bacteria > Bacteroidota > Bacteroidia > Sphingobacteriales > Sphingobacteriaceae > CAIKLP01. The sequence goes on from JBILIO010000054.1 coordinate 3,391, forward strand.
TTGGGTTGTCCTGCATTTACCCATGCAGTATACCAATAACTACCAACCATTAATATTGCGGTACGCATTCTGCGTTCTACCATGCCATCTAATTTATCGTGATAGGCTTTAGCGAATTCGTAAGAATAAACTTGTGCGTTTTTCTTGCCTTTTTGTTCGTAACTATATTTTTTATCAGCAGGAAAAGTAGCACTCAATTCCCTTTCAAAAATCAATACAGAATCCATTGCGGCAAAACTTCCTTTGACTAAATCAAAAGAAGTTTTGAGTGGGTCGTCTAGGTATCTTGCTTTGCCCACAAAAAAATTATAGTCGTTTGCAAATAATTCTGGTAACCTAGATTCCCAAAATCCATGTATCCCTTTTTGTCCTGATAATTGCCCGTCGTAGTTTTCGGTACTATGCAAGGGTACGCATGCATCCGAAATATAATGTCCTAAATCTGCTGAATAAAAAACAATTTTAGCAGAATCTCTTTCTCTCATTGCTTTTGTAAGCTCTGCTAAACGCATTTGTATGCGCCATGGAACTGTTCCGTATGCGTTCAGGGTATCTTCACTGTATTTTGCTACCGCTTCTTTCCAGCGCATTGGAATGCTATCAAACGGGCTTTTACCATAGTGGTCGGCATCTAAGTAATGTCTGGGTGCTTCTTCTTTGTCGGTATACCTTCTTTTGTCTGGTCCAACGGCCATTTCGGTAATGGCGTTGATATTGCTCTTATAAAAGCCCATCATTTCTTTAGGCAAAGTAAAAACAGCTAAACGATTTATTCTTTTGTGGGCAAAAAAGCCCCAAGAAAATAAGTTTGCACTGATTAAAAGTGCTGCTACAAGTATTAAAAAGGCGTATTTTTTCATAATTTCTATCGTAAAGGTATAAATATTCAATCATTTTTGCTGATAATGTTTGGAATTTTGAATAACTGGCGTATATTTGCAGTCCTTTTGAAATAGAATAGAATAAGAGAAAAATGGCAAATCATAAATCATCGATTAAAAGAATTAGAGCAAACGCTACTAAAAGACTTAGAAACAGATACCAAGCAAAATCTACCAGAAATGCGGTAAAAAAATTGCGTGGTACTTCTAGCAAAGCTGAGGCATCAGAGTTATTAAAGAAAGTAACTTCTATGATTGACCGCTTAGCTAAGAAAAACGTTATTCACAAGAATAAAGCGGCTAACAATAAGTCTAAATTAACGAAATTCGTTAATAACTTAAAGTAGTCTATCAAGATATACGCATTAAAAATCCTGCACTTATACGGTGCGGGATTTTTTATTTTAAGCCTATCTTATGCCTTGTTAAAGCGGATGAAAAATGGGGATAAAGCAATGGTCTGTGCAAGACATGCCAAGGGAAAAGTTGATCAAGAATGGTAAAGGCACTTTAACAGATGCCGAATTAATAGCTATTTTATTGGTATCGGGTAATAAAAAAGAGTCTGCGTTTTCGCTGGCCAATAGTCTGTTAATTGCTGTTGGACATAATTTAACCAGTCTTGCAAAATTATCTTTCAACGAATTAAAATCTTTTAATGGCATTGGCGATGCCAAAGCAATAGCGCTAATTGCGGCATTTGAATTGGCTAATCGCAAATTAGCGATTCCTGTTAACCAAGTTAGAGCAATTAATTCCAGTGAAGATGCCTATCAAGAATTGCGTATACACTTTTACGAGCTAGCACACGAAGAGTTTTGGGTCTTGTATTTAAATAGGGCAAATAAAGTCATCGAAAAAAAGTTTCATAGCAAAGGCGGAATTTCTGGAACAGTGGCCGATATCCGCATTATTTTAAAAGGGGCAATTTTACATTCAGCCTCTAATATAATTGTTGCACATAATCACCCCTCGGGTAAACTAGACCCAAGCGTGCAAGACCTCAACCTTACCCGTAAATTAAAAGAATCGGCCGCGTTAATGGATATTCAGCTAATCGATCATTTAATTATTTACAACGAACAGTTTTTTAGTTTTGCCGACCAAGGCAAACTATAAGTACTATAAAAAATCCTTCCTTTTGTATACATTTGTACTGTTTGAAAAAATAGGTTTCCTTATCAATAGTATTATATAAATGAAGATTTCTTATCAGTGGCTTAAAGATTTTATCGATATCAATCATTCTCCGCAAGAGTTGAGTGTTTTTTTAACCGATGTTGGCTTAGAAGTAGAAAGCTTAGAAAAAGTAGAAACTATTAAAGGCGGTTTAGAAGGATTAGTGGTAGGTAAGGTTATCGAAAGAATACAACATCCAAATGCAGACCGTTTGAGTATTACCAAAGTAGATGTGGGTGGTCCAGATTTATTACAAATCGTTTGTGGTGCGTCAAATGTTGCCGCAGATCAAAAAGTAATTGTGGCTATGGTAGGTTGTACGGTTTATCCATTAGCTGGCGAACCATTTAAAATTAGTAAATCAAAAATCAGAGGAGAAGTTTCTGAAGGAATGATTTGTGCAGAAGATGAAATTGGAATAGGAAATTCGCACGAAGGTATTTTAGTGCTTCCTGCAGAAGTACCAGTAGGAAAGTTAGCCAAAGATTATTTTCAAATAGAAGCAGATTACGTTTTTGAAATTGGCTTAACACCCAACCGAGCCGATGCGGCATCGCACTTAGGCGTAGCAAGAGATTTAGCCGCTATCTTAAAAACAAATTTAAAAACGCAAGCATCTTCTTCTTTGAAGGTAAGCACAAATAATGGACTTGCCATTCAAGTGCAAGCACCGGCGGCGTGTAAAAGATATACCGGAATTTATTTATCAAATATTCAAGTAGCAGATTCTCCCGATTGGTTAAAAAATAAATTACAAATGATTGGATTAAAACCAATCAACAATGTGGTAGACGTTACTAATTATGTTTGTCATAGTTTGGGTCAACCAATGCATGCATTTGATTTTGCTAAAGTGCAAGGTGCACAAATCAATGTAAGGAATGCAAAAGAAGGAGAGCAGCTAGTAACGCTCGATGGCATTACCCGAAAATTATTTACTACAGATTTAATCATTGCAGATGCGCAAGGGCCTATGTGTTTAGCTGGTGTAATGGGTGGGCTAAATGCTTGTGTAGATACAAATACGCAAAGTATCTTTTTAGAATCTGCTTATTTTGATGCGGTAAGTGTAAGAAAATCTGCTAAGGTTCATAATTTAAAATCGGATAGTTCCTTCCGTTTCGAAAGAGGTACAGATCCTAATATGCCGATGGTTGCCTTGTCTTATGCAGTTGATTTATTAAAAGATATTGCAGGGGCAACAATTACAGCAGATGCTTTTGATTTTTATCCTGAACAGATACTACCGGTAAAAGTACAATTGTCTTATCAGCAAACTACTCGTTTAATTGGTAAAGAAATTCCAGCGGCTCGTATCAAAGAAATATTAACAGGTTTAGCAATTGCCATCGAAAAAGAAGAAGGTGATACTTTGCATTTGAGTATACCTACCGCTAAAGTAGATGTGACGCGTGCTTGCGATGTGATCGAAGAAATATTAAGAATTTACGGATTAAATAATATTGAAATGCCCACGCAATTGCGTTCTTCTTTATCGTTTAGCAATCAGCCAGACGAAGATGATTTGCAAAATATGGTGGCATCATTTCTTTGTGATAATGGCTATACCGAGATCATGTCTAATTCGCTTACTACGGCTGCGTATCAAGAGCAATACGACTTACAGAATACTGTTAAAATTTTAAATCCTTTAAGTAACGAATTAGCGGTTTTAAGAAACACCTTATATTTTTCAGGATTAGAAGCGGTTACTTATAATCAAAACAGAAAGCAAACAGATTTAAAAATGTTTGAGTTTGGTAGTTCGTATCATTTAAAAGAAAAAGGTTATAAAGAAATTCCGCACTTAACTTTATTCTTGACAGGAAATAAAACCGCCGAAAATTGGCACGAAAAACAAGAAAAAGTATCAGCCTATACCATTAAATCTATAGTCGATAAATTATTTGATAGGTTGGGAATTGCAGCGCATGCCACAACAGATTTTTCTGATTCGGTTTTAGGTTCGGGTTTTCAATATTTAACAAAAAATAATAATGCTTTGGTTTTTGTAGGATTGGTTCAAAAATCGGTTTTGAAAAAGATGGATATTGACCAGCCTGTTTGGATTGCAGATTTCCAATGGAAAACTATTTTTGATGCGGTTAAAGCAAAAAAGGCAAATTTCGAAACCTTGGCAAAATTTCCATCGGTTAAGCGAGATTTGTCTATGTTAATAGATAAGGCCATAAAATTCGAAGATTTAAAGAAAATGGCATTGCAAACAGAAAAGCATTTGCTTAAAGAAGTAAGCGTGTTTGATGTGTTTGAAGGCGATAAATTACCAGCAGGTAAAAAGTCGTATGCGCTGAGTTTTGTACTTCAAGATGCTGAAAAAACACTTACAGACACAGAAATTGACAAAGTGATGGAAAAACTGATCAAGACTTTCGAAAAAGAGGCAGGAGCCGAAATTCGAAAAGCCTAATGTTTTTTTGTACCTTAGTACTCATTGAAGATAAAAGCGAAATAAAAGATTACTCCAAATGACAGCTTTACCGAAAGGCATAGAGACCATTGAACGAAAAGTAGATATGCTACTGGAGTATTGTGATGCTTTAAAAGAGCAAAACGAACTTTTATTAACAGAAAACGAACAATTTAAAAAAAGCGCAAATGAGCTTAAAACGCAGCTAAATGAGCTAGATGAGAAGCATAATATGCTAAAATTGGCCAAAACTGTAGCAGGTTCAGATGAAAAGACACTTGACATTAAAGCAAAAATTAACGATTTTGTGCGAGAAATAGATAAGTGCATAGCTATATTGAATAAATAAGTAATAGCGAAACATCAGAAAAAATGGGAGAAATCTCCATAAAAATTAATATTGCCGACAGGGTTTATCCTTTGAAAATAAATAGCGAGGATGAAGAAAATGTTCGGAAGGCTGCAAAATTAGTGAATGACCGTTTAAAGGAATTTCAAGAAAACTATGCAGTTCGCGATAAGCAAGACTTACTCTCTATGTGTGTTTTGCAAATTGCTACGGAACATTTGAATTTAGATAGACAACAAAGTGCCACTAGCCTAACTGTAACTCAAAAAATTGAGCAAATAGATAAAAAGCTAACGGAGTTTTTGTTTAAGCAATAAATATTAATCTGATAACAAGCCGTTAAAGGTTTTGTGAGTTTCGTGTTGGATCTTCAATACATGGCTATGCAAAATTATTAACGGTTTTATATTTTAAATATGACAATAGAATTAATAGTAGTAGGTATAGTGACATTGCTAGCCGGTTTTTTAATTGCTCGCGTAGTACTTAAAAAAGGTTTGAATGACCATGAGCAAAATTCGAAAGAAAAGGCAAGCCAAATTTTAAAAGAGGCAGAGTCGCAAGGCGAAATTCTTAAAAAGAATAAGATGCTGGAAGCCAAAGAAAAGTTTTTACAATTGAAAGCAGAGCATGAGCAAGAAATCAATAATAAAAACAATTTGGCAGCGCAACGCGATAATTCTCTGAAGCAAAAAGAACAATCTTTAGGTCAGAAATTAGAAAATGCAACCCGTAAAGAAACAGAGTTAGATACGCAGCGTCAGCAATTAGCGCGTCAGCAAGAATTATTAGATAAGAAAAAAGCAGAGGTAGAACAATCGCATCAAATACAAGTAAAGCAATTGGAAAAAATTTCTGGTTTATCTGTCGAAGAAGCAAAATCGCAATTGATAGAAGCCTTAAAAGATGAGGCTAAAACCAATGCCATGTCGATGATCAAAGACATTGTGGAAGATGCTAAAATGACCGCTGCAAAAGAAGCAAAGAAAATTGTGATTCAAACTATACAGCGTTCGGCAACAGAAGCGGCTATCGAAAACACGGTTTCTGTTTTCAATATTGAAAGCGACGAAGTAAAAGGCCGAATTATTGGAAGAGAAGGAAGAAATATTAGAGCATTAGAAGCCGCTACCGGAATCGAAATTATTGTAGATGACACGCCCGAAGCAATTATTTTATCTGGCTTTGATCCAGTTAGAAGAGAGTTAGCGCGTTTGTCTTTACATCGTTTAGTAACCGACGGCCGTATTCACCCAGCAAGAATTGAAGAAGTAGTTGCTAAAACACGTAAGCAATTAGAAGAAGAAATTATTGAAACAGGCGAACGTACTGTAATCGATTTGGGTATTCATGGATTACATCCAGAATTAATCCGCATGATTGGACGTATGAAATACCGTTCTTCTTATGGTCAAAATTTATTACAACATTCTAGAGAAGTAGCTAATTTCTGTGCGATTATGGCTACCGAATTAGGATT
>JBILIO010000063.1:0-9019 GCA_044349915.1 Sphingobacteriales bacterium
CCTGCAACAGGAAACGAAACAGTTGGTGCATGGAAACCATAATCCATTAATCTTTTCGCAATGTCGGTTACTTCGATGCCAAAGTTTTTAAACATTCTGCAATCAACAATCATTTCGTGTGCACAACGTCCATTACTTCCTGCATATAAAATTTGATAGTGTTTTTCTAAACGGCTCTTAATATAGTTGGCATTTAAGATAGCGTATTTTGTTGCGTTGGTTAAACCTTCGCCACCCATCATCGCAATGTATGCATGAGAAATTAATAAAATACTTGCGCTACCATAAGGCGCTGCAGATACTGCAGGTATTGCTTTTGCGCCACCTGTTTTTACCATACTATGTCCTGGTAAAAATGGGGTTAAGTGTTTTGCCACACCAATGGGTCCCATACCTGGGCCACCACCACCATGCGGAATACAAAATGTTTTATGCAAATTTAAGTGACAAACATCTGCACCAATTGCCGCAGGACTTGTCAATCCAACTTGTGCATTCATGTTTGCACCATCCATATAAACTTGTCCGCCATGTTCGTGAATTAAGGCACAAATTTCTTGAATTGATTCTTCAAACACACCATGGGTAGATGGATAAGTAACCATTAATGCGGCTAAATTTTCTTTATTCGCTAATGCATGTTGACGTAAATCAGCTACATCAATATTTCCTTTTTCATCACATTTAGTTACAATAATTTTAAAGCCTGCCATTGCAGCACTTGCAGGGTTCGTGCCATGCGCAGATGAAGGAATTAAAACAATGTTACGATGTCCTTCTCCTTTGTCTTTTAAATATTCACGAATAACCATTAAGCCTGCATATTCACCTTGTGCACCTGCATTCGGTTGTAAGCTCATGCCATCAAAGCCCGTAATTTCGCACAATGCTGTTTCTAGTTCGCTGAAAATTTGCATATAGCCACCGACTTGATTTGTTGGTGCAAATGGATGTAGTTTTCCAAATTCAGCCCATGTTACAGGAATCATTTCTGTAGTTGCATTTAATTTCATGGTACATGAACCTAATGCAATCATAGAATGACATAATGAAAGATCTTTCGCTTCTAAAGATTTAATGTAACGTAACATTTCATGTTCAGAATGGTAAGAATTAAAAATAGGATGTGTTAAGATTTCTGAATTTCTTTCGTTTTCTTCTCCTAGTTTTGAACTTACTTGAATATTTAATTGAAAATCTGCTGAAGTTTTTCCAATCATTTTTGCAAAAATTTCTGCAATTTTTTGAATGTCTGCTACTTCAGTAGTTTCGTCAATCGCAATGTATACGTGTGTTTCATCGTATCTGAAATTTAATTCATGATCGATGGCATCTTTATGAATTGCTGCTAACTGATCGCCAACTTTTATTTTTAAAGTGTCAAAAAAGTTTTTATTTTCTTGTGTGTATCCAAGTTGTGTTAGTGCTTCAGAAAGACTTACGGCTAAGCCATGTATTCTACCAGCAATTTTTTTCAAACCTCTTGGTCCATGATAAACCGCATACATCGAAGCCATAATCGCTAACAATGCTTGTGCTGTACATATGTTTGATGTTGCTTTATCTCTTCTAATGTGTTGCTCTCTGGTTTGCAATGCCATTCTCAATGCAGGTTCACCTTGAGCATCAATTGATACACCAATAATTCTGCCTGGCATAGATCTTTTATATTCTTCTTTTGTTGCGAAGAATGCAGCATGCGGGCCACCATATCCCATCGGAATACCAAAACGCTGTGATGAACCAACTACGATATCTGCACCAAATTCCGAAGGAGGTGTAAGTACGATTAAGCTCATGATATCTGCCGCAACAGTTAACTTGATACCTAATGCATGACATTTATTTGCGAATGATTGGTAGTTATAAATAGTTCCATTTCCTGCTGGATATTGAACAATTGCACCAAACATTTTTTCATCTAAGTTTGCTGTTTCGTGATTGCCAATAATTAATTCAATGCCCAATGGATTAGCACGCGTTTTTAATATATCAATGGTTTGTGGCAATACTTCTTCAGAAACAAAATAAATATTTGCGTCATCATTTTTTCTCAATGAATATTGCATGAACATGGCTTCAGCAGCTGCAGTACCTTCGTCTAATAGCGAAGCATTTGCAATTTGCATACCTGTTAAATCTAATACCATTGTTTGGTAATTTAACAAAGCTTGTAAACGTCCTTGCGCAATTTCTGCTTGGTATGGTGTGTATTGGGTATACCATCCTGGATTCTCTAAAATATTTCTTTGAATCACGCCAGGGGTAATACAATCATGGTAACCTAAACCGATATATGATTTGAAAATTTTATTTTGACTTGCAATTTTTTTCAAGTCATTTAAATATGTTGCTTCTGATTTAGCTGCAGGCAAACGAAGTGCTTGTGCTAATCTAATTTTAGCAGGAACTGTTTGTTCGATTAATGCATCAACAGTTTTTACACCAACGCTAGCCAACATTTTTTCTGTGTCTGACTCGTTAGGAGAAATGTGTCTGTTTTCGAATTTTTCTGAGTATTGAATATCTAATTTCATGGTGAAGAATTTGATTGCGAAATTAATAAAAAAATTGTTGCTTATAAAGGGATAATGGGCATTTTTTAAAGATTATAAAACACTGATGGTATGGTCATTTTTGCTAGCTGTAAGGCTACCAAATGCAATACAACATTCGTCAGGGAATCCGTTTGCTTTTAAGAGTGCGATCATCTCCAATTCATGCGCTGCATCAACTGCAATTAACAATCCGCCCGATGTTTGTGGGTCTGCTAAAATGGCTAGTTCTGGCGCTAATTCAGTTGCTTGAGGCAGAATAGTTGAGGAGGGATGGATGCTAATTTTGCTACCATAACTTGCCCAATTTCTGCCGGTGCCACCAGGAATAGAATTTTGCATTAAGTATTCTTTTAAGCCGGGTATTTGTGGAACCATTTGGTAGTTTATTTCTGCTGATAAATGGCTGCCTTCGCACATTTCTGTTAAATGGCCTAATAAGCCAAATCCGGTTACATCGGTAAGGGCACGAACCCAATTTAATTTGCCTAAAGTTTCGCCAAATTTATTCAGCTTCACCATCGACTCTTTAGCAATTTGTTCTTGCGCAGGTTGTAAGATTCCTTTTTTCTGTGCAGTAGTTAAAATACCAACCCCAAGAGGTTTGGTTAAAAATAATTTACAGCCCAATTGTGCCGTTGAATTCTTTTTTAAATTGGCAATAGGAACAATGCCATTTACAGCTAATCCAAAAATAGGTTCTGGACTATCGATGCTGTGTCCACCCGCAAGCGTAATACCTGCTTCGGCGCAAATGGCTCTGCTACCTTCTAATACTTTTTGTGCAATACTTGCATCAATTTTATTGATGGGCCAACCTAAAATAGCAATGGCCAATATTGGTTTGCCACCCATGGCATATACATCGCTAATGGCGTTTGCAGAAGCAATTCTTCCAAAATCGTATGGGTCGTCTACAATGGGCATAAAAAAATCAGTGGTACTGATAATGGCATTGCCATCGCCTAAATCGTATACTGCCGCATCATCGCGCGTGTCGTTACCTACTAATAAATTTTTGTCGGCATCATATTTTATGGCACTGTGTAAAATAGTATCTAAAACAGCAGGTGCAATTTTACATCCACAACCTGCGCCATGTGAGTATTGTGTTAATTTAATTTCTTCCATTGGTATTCATTTGTTGAATTAAAAATTGCGCTATTTTATCCGCATCAAAATAATCGAATGGGTATAATATTTGCGCCCTATCTTTTTTCTTGAGTAATCCGGTATGGTATGTTTTATCATAGTAATACAAAACATTTTCAATAAAAGTTTGCATCTGACCATTTTCGATCGCTAAAATAGTTTCTTGGGTCAGTTTTGGTCCTAATCGTTTCGAGATTTTTTGCGTAGATTCTATCAGAAATGTTTTAGGTAAAATACCATAACTAGCTAATAGCAATTTCAATCTTTCTGTTTTTGGAATCTCTATCACTTTTAAATCTGCTATGCGCATTTGATCCCATAAGCCAGCAGGTATAACCCTTTTGCCAATAGTAATGCTCTCGTCTTCGAGCCAAATATTTTTAAGATTATCGAACTGTTTAATTTCAAAAGCCAAGTTGTTTTCGAATTGTTCTTGCGTTGGTTGAACTAATTGACCCATCGATCCAAATGCCGATCCTTGGTGTTGCGCTAAATATTCCAGGTCGATGGTTTGTTCACCTTGTTTTTTTAAAGATTCAATAATGATTGTTTTTCCAGATCCAGTTAAGCCGCCAATTATTTTTAATTGAAGCGAATCTGCAAAAGAGCTTAAAACAAAATTTCGGTAGGCTTTATAGCCTCCTTTTAAAATAAAAACTTCGAATCCATAAAAGCTCATCGCCCAAGCCATGGCATTACTTCGCATGCCACCGCGCCAACAATGAATTAATATTTTTTTGGAGTTGGTTTTTGATTTAACTTCTCTGATAAAATTTGCCCACTCAGATCCGACCAGTTCAAAGCCCAATAAAATAGCCTCTTCTCTGCCAATTTGTTTATAGGCGGTACCAATTTTTACGCGGTCTTCATTACTAAAAATCGGTAAGTTATTTGCACTTGGCATATGCCCTTGCGCAAATTCTAGCGGCGTGCGCACATCGAATACCGGATTGCTTTTGCTTAAGTTTAAAAATTCTTCGATCTCAATTGTAGTAACCATTTTATTTCAATTGATTTAAATACAATTGAATGGTATTTTCTAGTCCCAAATAAATAGCATCGCAAACCAAAGCGTGTCCAATAGAAACTTCTGCTAATTGCGGAATATTATTTTTTAAAAAAGCTAAATTTTGTAAGTCTAAATCGTGGCCAGCATTAATACCTAATCCTAATTCATGCGCCAGGTTTGCGCTTGCTACATAGGCTTTGATGGCTGCATGTTTATCTGCAATAAAATGATGTGCGTAATATTCGGTATATAATTCGATGCGATCGGTGCCTGTACTGGCTGCAGCTGTAATCATCGCAGGATTGGGGTCTACAAAAATAGAAACACGAATATGGGCTTGTTTAAAAGTTTGAATAATATCTTTTAAAAATTGTTGGTATTGAATAGTATCCCATCCGTGATTAGAAGTAATTTGATTGCTGCTATCTGGAACCAAAGTAACTTGCGCCGGTTTGGTGGCTAATACTAAATCCACAAATTTTTGTTCTAAAGGATTTCCTTCAATATTAAATTCGCTGCTAATATTATTTTTTAATTGATAAACATCTTCGTAACGAATATGTCTTTCGTCGGGGCGGGGGTGAACCGTAATGCCTTGCGCGCCAAATCGCTCACAATCTTGCGCAATTTTAATTAAGTCGGGATTGTTGCCGCCTCTTGCATTTCTGAGTGTCGCAAATTTATTGATATTGACAGATAGTCTTGTCATTTTTGGGTATTTTTTATTTCGATTACAAGTTACAAAATTTCGAGCATTTTTAAGGTGATAAAAATGCAAATGATGGAATCGGTGCTAAACAAAAAAAGGTGCTCGAAGCACCTCTTTTTGTTGTATATTTTTTTGAAAAATTAGTAACGATAAGCATCGTTCTTGAATGGTCCATTTTTTGGAACACCAATGTAGTCTGCTTGCTCTTGTGATAATTCTTCTAACTCTACACCAATTTTAGCTAAGTGTAAACGTGCTACTTTCTCATCTAAATGTTTAGGTAAAGTGTAAACTAAGTTCTCGTAATTAGCTGAATTAGCCCAAAGTTCTAATTGCGCTAATGTTTGATTAGTGAATGAGTTAGACATTACAAATGAAGGGTGTCCAGTTGCACAACCTAAATTCACTAATCTACCTTCAGCTAAAATTAAAATATCATTTCCGTCAATGGTGTATTTATCCACTTGTGGTTTAATTTCAATTTTAGTGTTGCCATAGTTTTTGTTTAACCAAGCCATATCGATTTCGTTATCGAAGTGACCAATGTTACAAACAATCGCTTTGTCTTTTAACATTTTAAAATGCTCGCCTTTAACAATATTGTAGTTACCTGTTGCAGTTACCACAATGTCTGCTTCTTTAATGGCAGTTGTTAATTTCTTTACTTCGTAACCTTCCATTGCTGCTTGTAATGCACAGATAGGATCGATTTCAGTAACAATTACACGAACACCTGCATTTGATAATGAATCTGCTGAACCTTTTCCAACATCACCAAAACCACAAACAACAGCTACTTTACCAGCCATCATAATATCAGTTGCACGACGAATGGCGTCAACTAATGATTCGCGGCAACCATATTTGTTATCAAATTTAGATTTAGTAACTGAATCGTTTACATTGATTGCAGGCATTACTAATGTGCCATTTTTAATTCTATCATGTAAACGCAACACACCAGTAGTAGTTTCTTCAGATAAACCTTTGATACCTGCTACTAATTGTGGGAATTTATCGAATACCATGTTGGTTAAGTCACCACCATCGTCTAATATCATATTTAAAGGCGCTTGACCTTCGCCAAAATGCAAAGTTTGTTCAATACACCAGTCAAATTCTTCTTCATTCATACCTTTCCAAGCATAAACAGAAATACCTGCAGCAGCAATTGCAGCAGCAGCATGATCTTGCGTTGAAAAAATATTACATGATGACCAAGTTACCTCAGCACCTAATGCTGTTAGTGTTTCGATTAAAACTGCAGTTTGAATGGTCATGTGTAAACAACCAGCAATGCGAGCACCTTTTAAAGGCTTAGATTCGCCATATTCTGCTCTTAAAGCCATTAAACCTGGCATTTCTGCCTCTGCTAATCCAATTTCTTTGCGACCCCATTCTGCTAATGAGATGTCTGCAACTTTGTACTTTACGAAAGTATCTACCATTTTGTTTTCTATTTTTTTAAATCAAACGCAAAAATACCTTAAGTGTTTGCGAAAAACAAAAAAAATATTGGATTTGAAGAAGTATTATTCGAAAAGCTATTTTAAAGCGTTTTTTCTTTATAAATTTGTACATAAAATAAAATATTATGTATCCAGAATATATGGTTGCGCCTATGCGCGAAGAATTAACAAATGTCGGTTTCGAACAATTATTGACAGCAAACGAAGTAGATTCGGCTGTAAAGTCGGAAGGAACTGTTTTAGTAATGGTCAATTCGGTATGTGGATGTGCGGCTGCAAATGCCCGTCCAGGTGTACGTATGGCTATTGAAGGTGCTAAAAAACCTAGCAAATTAGTTACTGTTTTTGCAGGAATGGAAAAAGAGGCTGTTGATACGGCAAGAGCATTCATGATGCCTTATCCGCCATCTTCACCATCCATTGCATTATTTAAAGATGGCAAATTGGTTCACATGATCGAAAGACACCATATTGAAGGCCGTCCTGCGCAATTAATTGCAGAAAATTTAAAAGCAGCATTCGAAGAATTTTGCTAAGCAATTAAAAAGAATTTTTTGAATCGGATGGTGAAAGCTATCCGATTTTTTTATGCCACATCTTTATTGAGTAAGCGGTCGAGTTCTTGTAAAGAAATATTGGTTCTAACTTTTCCTCTGCTGGCATAAGAAATAAATCCTGTTTCTTCCGAAACAATAATGGCAATGGCATCACTTTGTTCGGTAATACCTACCGCGGCTCTATGTCTTAATCCAAGTTGAGCCGGAATTTCGCTATTTTCTGTTAAGGGTAAAATACAACTGGCCACCCTAATTAATCCTTCAGAAATAACTACTGCGCCATCGTGTATCGGAGATGTTTTTGCAAAAATGGCTTCTAATAATCTTTTAGAAATTCTGGCATCTATTACCTCGCCATTATTATTGAAAACTTGCTCTTCGTATGTTTTTGCAAAAACTATTAAAGCGCCTGTTCTGCTCATAGACATTGACTTACAGGCATCTATTACTTTTTGAATATAATAAGTTGCAAACTCGTCGTTTGCCGTATTAGTGACCAAAACTTTTCTCCAAAAACTATTCTTTTTAGAGACCGCATTTTTTCCAATCAATAATAAAAAACGCCTAATTTCTTGTTGAAATAAAATGAGTAATGCAATTAAACCAAGTCCAATTACTTTATCTAAAATTCCAGAAAGCAATTGCATGTTGAGGGCTTTTACCCCAATCCATAAACCGTAAATTAACAGTAAGCCAATAAAAATATTGACCGCAATGGTTCCTCTAATGAGGTTGTAAATTTGATAAATAATAAAGGCTACTAATACAATGTCAATCACATCGAAGAGTCCTAATTTTACTAATCCAAGATCAAAGACTTCCATATTTATTATTTATTTAACAGATTGAATAAAGTTACACATTGTTTGGCTTCAAGTACATCGTGTACCCTTAAAATTTGCGCGCCAGCGCTCAAAGCCGCCATGTGTAAGGCGGTTGTGCCATTGAGGGCTTCGGCTGAGCTAATATTTAAGGATTTATAAATCATTGATTTTCGAGAGATTCCAACTAAAATAGGTTGTTGCAAAGCTTTTAATTTTTGTAAATGATGTAAAAGTTCAAAGTTTTGGCTGCTGGTTTTTGCAAATCCAAATCCAGGATCGATGATGATATTTGTATGACCAATCGCCTTTATTTTTGCTTGAAAATAAGCGATTATTTCTTCGAGTAGGTTATCGTAATCGCAAAGCTGTGCCATGGTTTGCGGGGTTCCTCGCATGTGCATCATGATATAAATTGGATTGAATTCTTGTATCAATTTAAACATGTTTGGGTCTAGCTCGCCTGCCGAAATATCATTAACGATAGCAACTCCTTGATTTAAATGTGCTTTTGCCACTTGACTATTAAAGGTGTCGATGCTTAGCGGAATATGCGGAAATTCTTTTTGAATGGCAGCGCTTATGGGCAGCGTTCGGTTAATTTCTTCTGCTTCTGATATGTGCAATGCGCCTGGCCGAGTAGAATAACCGCCAATATCGAGCATATCGGCTCCTTGGGCAATCATTTCGGCCGCTTTTTTTAAAGCCTCCTGGGTATTTTGGGTCCGGCTGCCTTCAAAAAAAGAA
>JBILIO010000056.1:0-9584 GCA_044349915.1 Sphingobacteriales bacterium
CCAAAAACATGATTTTTGGGTTCGCATTGCGTTCTATATGATAAATAGCCTGCTCAAAACCTTTGATAATGAGTGGCGCATTTTCAAAATTAATGGTATTTGCCAGCTTTGCGAGTTCAAAATGTTTACTTTCAAACTTCACAATGCTCGTTTGGTCTAGATTAACCATTAAACAGTCTCTGACTACTTGCAAACCAAATCTTAATAAGCTTTTTTGATTTTCTCTGCCAAAACGGGCATTGGCTACCTGTTCAATCCAATCGTTTATTTCTACGCCTTTTCTGCCATAGCAAAGTCTAAACCATTGAATAAATAAGCTTTCTAAGTCGTCATCGTCTTCGGCTAATAATTGTTGTGCAGCAGCAATATTACCATTTGCTAAATAGGCAATTCTTCCAGCTTTTTCTTGCGGGCAGCCATTGTCTATTAAATAAGCTTTGAGCTCTTCATCTGCTAATTTCGGAATTTTAACTAATTGTGTTCGCGAAAGTATGGTAGCTAAAATTTGCTCGTAGTTTTGCGCGATTAAAATAAATAAGGTTTTAGCTGGAGGCTCTTCAATTAATTTCAACAAAGAATTTCCGGCAGCCCCTAAGTATTCGGGTAACCAAATTAAAATAATTTTATATTCTGCTTCAAAAGATTTCAATACCAATTTTTGAATAATGGCATGGCATTCTGCAATATTAATATTTGGTTGTTTGTTTTCGGCATCTAGGTATTCCATCCATTGTTCTATACCCATGAAAGGGTTTTCTGCAATGGCATTGCGCCATTCTTTAATATAGTTTACTGCTGTTTCGGCCGATCCTTTAGTAATAAAAGGGTAACTAAAATGTAAATCTGGATGAATGAGTTTTTGGTATTTAGTACAAGCCGAACATTTACCACAACTGTCGTCGGCTTGTTTATCTAAACAAGAAATATATTGTGCATAGGCTAAAGCTAAAGCCAAACTTCCGCTTCCTTCTGGTCCAAGAAATAATTGCGCATGACTAATGCGCGCTTCATTTACAGAATTAATTAATCTTTTTTTTACGGCTTGCTGCCCCGGAATATCTTTAAAAAGCATTCGGCAATTTAAGAATTTTAGCCCGATAAGCCAACCACATCCTGTAATTTATAAACCCCTTTGTTGTTAAATAATAGTAATAAAATTTTAAAAATGTTGGAATGCGATTATCTTTACAGCATGGGAAGATGGATGGCATTCGATTATGGAACTAAACGAACGGGAATAGCCGTAACGGATCCTTTGAATATCATTGCAACGGGCCTAGCCACCATCGAGAGCGTAGCACTTTTGGAATTTATCAAAAAATATATTTCGACAGAGCAGGTCTCCGTTTTTGTAGTTGGAGAACCTAAGCAAATGGACAATACGCCATCAATGTCTGCGCAAAGCATTACACATTTTGTTGCGCAATTGAATAAGGCATTTCCGGCAATACCCGTAAAAAGAATTGATGAAAGATTTACCTCGAAAATGGCATCACAAGTAATTGCCCAAAGCGGAAAAACTAAAAAAGAAAGAGAAAAAAAAGAACACATTGATTTAGTAAGCGCAACAATCATATTGCAGTCTTATATGGAATCAACTAGTAATTAAAAAAATGATTTTACCTGTTATAGCTTTTGGTCATCCTGTATTAAGAAAAGTTGGCGTAAACATTGCTGCCGATTATCCGCAATTGTCGAGCTTAATTACAGATATGTTTGAAACCATGTATCATGCGCATGGAGTGGGTTTGGCTGCGCCACAAGTTGGCTTGGCTATCCGATTATTTATTATTGATTCAACTCCATTTGATGAAGACGAAGAAGACAAACCAAAGCAATTAAGCTTTAAAAAAGTATTTATCAATGCCGAAATTTTAGAAGAGTCTGGCGAAGAATGGTCTTTTTCGGAAGGCTGTTTAAGTATTCCAGAAGTTAGAGAAGAAGTAGCCAGAAAACCTATTATAAAAATTCGTTATCAAGACGAAAACTTTAATACGATAGAAGAAACTTACGATGGCATACTTGCCAGAATTATTCAACACGAATACGATCACATTGAAGGTAAATTGTTTGTCGATAAAATTGCGCCGATTAAAAAAAGATTGATTTTGAAAAAGCTAGATGCAATTACCAAAGGCTTGATTCGTCCGGAGTATAAAATGAAATACCCTGCATTGAAAAAGAAAAAAAGTTAGTCTTCTTTTTTCTCGTTTTTCAAATTTATTTTTCCTTCGTTTAATAATTGAATAAACTGATTGATTTTTACTATATCAAAAAGTGGGTTATACCTGTTCTGACCTGCCCAGTATAGCTTTTCGCTACTTTGTTGGAAAAAGTATTTGCTGTTTTGTGAGCCATCCCAAGCCATTGAATTTTTAAGCGCATTCATTACTTTCTCGTCTAAATTTTTCTGCGCCAACATTAAATCGTCGTCGGCTAATTTTAGTTTTAAAAAAGCTTGCTTAAATTGTTCGAGGGTTGCAAATGGAAAAATATAAACCATCGGAATATTAAAACTTTCTGGTTTTAATTTAAATATTGCCGAAACAGAATTGTTTATTAAATTATCAGGGATAATAATTTCTTGTTTTTTAAATCCTAAACTAGCAATTCGAACGGTATCGCCAACGCCAACTACTAAGGAAAAGAAACCGCGAAAATCGCTGTAGGTTCCTTTATATCCCCTAGAAACGTTGAACACATTGACGAATGGAAGCGGTGCTAAACTATCTGCATGAAGGATAACGCCAGAAAATTGCACGAGCTTTTTTTCTTGCGCATGCACAGTTTGCACAGCAAAAGTAATCAAGAGTAGAAATAAAAGCAGGGTAATTTTTTTCAATGCAAATAGGCTAATAGCGTTAAAACGAAAAGAGCGTTCAAGTAGTATGAACGCTCTTTATTTTTTAGTTTCTTAATCGTTCAGGAAGAACTGCATTTGGGTCGTCGGCATCAGTAATGTTAAGTGCTTCAACCGAAGTTATTTCTGGTATCGCACGCTTAAGTGCTTGCTCAACACCTGCTTTCAAAGTCATGATACTCATAGGGCAAGTACCACATGCGCCTAATAATTTTAATTTCACAACCATGTCGTCTGTCACTTCGTGAAGTGCCACATTTCCACCATCTGCTTCTAAATAAGGCCTTATTTGGTCTAGTGCATTTTCAATGCGCTCTATTAATTCTGGGCTAGTGTTCATTATTTCTTCTTAATTTTAGACAAAGATACGTTATTTATAATAATACTAAATTAGGTTATTTTGATGCAATCCGGCATTGATTAAAGCGACTTGTTGTGCTACTTTAGAGGCAATATTTGCCATTGCAATAGCCGTAGGATGGTTTTCTTGAAGTGATATAGGCGCTCCTGAATCGCTAGATTCACCAACCGATTGCACCAATGGAATTTCGCCTAAAAATGGTACTTCAAATTGTTCTGCTAATTTTTTACCGCCATCTTTTCCAAAAATAAAGTACTGTTGGTCGGGCATTTCTGCTGGGCTAAAATAAGACATGTTTTCGATCACGCCCAATACTGGAATTTTAATACCGTCCATTCTAAACATAGCCATTCCTTTTCTTGCGTCTGCCACTGCAATATTTTGTGGAGTGGTCACAATTACTGCTCCAGTTATTGGAAATTGTTGCCCTAAAGTAATGTGCACATCTCCAGTTCCTGGAGGCGTATCTACAATTAAATAATCTAGTTCACCCCAATTGGCGTCGTTAAATAATTGTTTAAGTGCAGTTGTAACCATTGGGCCTCTCCAAGGAATAGCTTGGTTAGGGTCAACGAAAAATCCGATAGACAATAATTTGATTCCGTATTTTTCTATCGGCAGCAAACTTACTTTATCTCCATTTTTTTCTGCTGCTGGTCTCGAGCCTTCTAGCTTAAACATCATTGGAATAGAGGGGCCATAAATATCTGCGTCTATTAATCCAACTTTTGCGCCTTGCTTACTCAAACTAATGGCCAAGTTTACGGCAACAGTCGATTTTCCAACGCCACCTTTACCAGATGCTACGAGTACTATATTTTTAATATTTGGAAAGCTTGGATCTTTTGCTGCACTGGTAACTCTACTGGTCATGTTTATTTTTACAACCGCATTTTTATCAACAAAATGATGAATGGCATTGTTGCATGCGTTCTCAATCATTGCTTTTAAAGGGCATGCAGGGGTAGTTAAAATTACAGAAAAGCGAACTTCGTTTCCACTAATCTCCACATCTTCTATCATATTTAAAGTAACCAAATCTTTTTTTAGATCGGGTTCTTCTACATTACTTAAGGCACTTAAAATTTGTTCTTTGGTATACATTATATTTAATTAATTATTCATTAGATAAGGAACATGCGGGCCTAACAATTGTTTTATAACCGAATGTGAATGTGACTGCTTTTGCTGCTAGAATTGCCAGCATCATCTTCGGCAACAATATCAAAATTAACGAAGGTATATGCGCTATCATTCATGATTAAAAAAGTATCAATGCTAGCTATTTTATTATTTGGTTTAAATGACATATTAAGCAAGTCTTTGCCTGTTGCTAAATATAATCGCAAACTAGTTGATGTAATTAGGCTATTATCAGAAAAAGTTATTTTGAAAAAAGCAGTATCGTTGAAGTCGTAAACTTGATGATTGAAGGGAGAGATTTTAGTAATCACCACCGCTGGGTCATTATTATTAGCCTCTTCGCAACTAAATAGCAAAAGACTACATCCGACGATTAAAAAAAATAAATATTTCATAGACAAGATTTGATTAACAAAATTACCATTATTCCATTTATTATTTATTATTTTCAGCCTTTATTCATGAAAAAACTCAAAATAACATTACTGGTATTTTTGGGCTTATGCTTATTGGGTGTAGGTTTAGCGATTGGCTTTAGAGAGCGCATTATGTTAGCTGTTATCGCTAAAGTTGTAGCAGCGCAAAAAGAGCGTAATAAGCTAACAATTAGCATTAAACAGGCTAAATTCGAAGGCCTTGGCACCGTGTCCTTGAATGAAATAACCGTAGTGCCCGATTCCTTAGATACTTTATTGTCGGTGGCACATTTTAAAGTAAGGGTAAATTTGTTGCCTATTTTAATTGGTCGCATTAAAATAGCGGAATTAATTGTAAAAGGGGCCAATTTACAATTGGTTAATTTGGCTGGCAAAAGAAATTTCGAATTTTTATTAAAAAACAAAAAAGACACCACCAAATTGGTGAATAGCAATGTTGATTTAGCGCATATTGCAGATAATTTAATCAACGATTTATTATATAAAGTACCCGCTCGTTTAGATATCCAAGATTGTAATTTAAAAGTAATCGATAATCAAAATCAATTTAACATTGCAGCAAAAGCAATTCAAATTTTAAACAATCGGTTTTATTCCACTTTTATTTTAAATAATAACGAATCAATCTGGCATGCAGAAGGAAACGTATATCCGGAATCCAAAAAATTGAACATGCAGTTTTATGCAGAAAATAAAAAAGTAGAATTGCCCTATATAGAACAAAAGTTTGGCTTGAAAATTAATTTCGACACCGTTTCAACGCGAATGGATGCAATCGATTACCAGTCTGGAAACCTAAGCATTTCGGGCAATTGGCACATTCACAATTTATTATTGAAGCATACAAAATTGGCGCAGAAAGAAGTGATTGTGCCAACGGCTGCTATAGATTGTAAAATGTTAATCGGCGAAAATTTTATTGCCATAGACAGCAGCTCGGTTGCTACATTAGGAAATATACAAATTCATCCATTTGTTAAATATACTATTGCGCCTCAAAAAATTTATGAGCTCAAAATCAATACCGTTAAAACAGATGCGCAACAATTTATCAATTCTTTTCCTGTTGGTTTATTCGAATCTATAGAAGGAATGAAAGTGGCTGGCCAACTTTCTTATCATTTAAATTTTTATTTAGATAGTAAAGATCCTTGGCATTGTAAGTTTGATTCCAAACTTGCACGCGATAATTTTAAAATAATTCAGTTTGGAAATGTTAATTTTCAAAAAGCGAACGGTAGTTTTATTTATACTGCATTTGAAGGCGGTCGGGCGGTAAAGTCCATGATTGTTGGGCCAGAGAGCTTTGGCTTTACACCTTATGCGCAAATCACCGATTATTTAAAGAACGCCTTATTAACCACAGAAGATCCATTGTTCTTTTCTCATCGTGGTTTTTATGAAGAAGCATTTAGGCAATCTATAGCTACTAATTTTGTTGCTGGGCGATTTAAACGAGGGGGCAGCACCATCTCCATGCAATTGGTTAAAAATTTATTTTTAACTAGGAATAAAACAATAGCCAGAAAATTAGAAGAAGTACTCATTGTTTGGATGATAGAAAATGGAAGGCTTATAGACAAGCAACGTATGTTCGAAGTTTACTTAAATATTATTGAATGGGGCCCAAATGTATATGGCGTTACCGATGCTGCCCGTTTTTATTTTGATAAATTTCCAAGCGAATTAAATTTAGGAGAAAGTATTTTTTTAGCAAGCATTGTGCCCAAGCCTAAAAGGTTTAAAAACTCTTTTTTACCCGATGCCGAGCTCAAACCCTATATGCATAAGTATTTTAAGCTGATTGGCGGATTAATGGTTCGCAGAGGCAAAGTGCCAGCTACAGATACCATTGGCATATTTAATAGCGTAAAAGTAAAGAGTTTGGCTAAGAGTATGATTTTAGCCGTAGATACTATTGCGCCAATAGTAGAAGAGGATAATCAATAAATATCTTTGTCCAAGCTTCGGTAATGAATAGCTTCTAATAAATGTTTTGTTTCGATGTGAGGGTCGTTTGCTAAATCTGCAATGGTTCTTGCCACTTTTAAAATTCGATCATAGGCTCGAGCAGAAAGCCCCAATCTTTCCATTGCCATTTTTAAAATGGCTAATCCATCTTTGTCAATTTTACAAAATTCGCGTAATAGCTTTGTATTCATTTGTGCATTACAATGAATATTTTTTAAATGTTGGTATCGTTCAGATTGAATTTGTCTGGTATGAATAACCCTGCTTCTCACTTGACTGCTCAATTCCCCTTTCCGCTGATCCGACAATTCGTTGAAACTAATGGGCGAAACTTCAATATGAATATCGATGCGATCTAGTAATGGTCCAGAGACTTTGCTTAAATACCTTTGTACAATTCCAGGTGGACAAGTGCATTGTTTTTCGGGATGGTTATAGAAGCCACACGGGCAGGGGTTCATAGAAGCAACCAACATAAAGCTTGCAGGGTATTCTACGCTGTGTCTTGATCTAGCAATGCAAACTTTTCTTTCTTCTAAAGGTTGCCGCATTACTTCTAATACACTTCTTTTAAATTCTGGTAATTCGTCTAAGAATAAAACTCCGTTATGCGATAAAGATATTTCTCCTGGTTGCGGATTGCCACCACCGCCCACTAAAGCTACATCTGAAATCGTATGATGCGGCGAACGAAAAGGCCTAATCATCATCAAAGAATTATTGTTAGTTAGTTTTCCTGCAACCGAATGAATTTTTGTAGTTTCTAATGCTTCGCTTCTACTCAATGGAGGCAAAATACTTGGTAATCTTTTGGCCAACATTGTTTTGCCAGAACCTGGCGGCCCAATTAGA
The DNA here is from genome assembly GCA_044349915.1 of Sphingobacteriales bacterium. Lineage (GTDB taxonomy): Bacteria > Bacteroidota > Bacteroidia > Sphingobacteriales > Sphingobacteriaceae > CAIKLP01. The sequence continues at coordinate 7,625 of JBILIO010000056.1, forward strand.
ATTACATTGTGTCCGCCAGCAGCAGCTATTTCTAAAGCACGTTTAATATTTTCTTGCCCTTTCACGACATAGAAGTATAAATCTATATTTTATAATAAATTGAATTACAATTAGTTGTAAAATATAGATTTTATAATACTTGTATTTTATTTGATTATATTTGTTTTATTAAGACAAAAATAAGACAAATGAAAGGTGTTCGAATTGTATGGAAATCTCACTCATCTATTACAAATAAAGGGTATTTAAGATTAAGTGTCAGGAATAGTGAAATAGGGAAAACTAAAATTATATCCTTGAACCTTCCCCCAATATCAGAATACCATTTTGATAAAGTAAAACAACGAGTTAAAAGTTCTTTTAGGGACTATGAAAAATACAACTCTAAAATCGAGGAAATCTTAAAGGACTATGATAGAAGAGAAACTACTGACTTTATTAAGGACGAAAAAAAAATACTTAATTACTTTGTCGAAAGTTTTTTAATACCAAATTGTAAAAGTCAAGGAACGGTAGAAAAATATAGAAACATTTTGAATCTGTTAATTCTTTTCAATAAAGAAAAATATAATAGAGAAGAAATCTATTTCAAGTCAATCGATATTAAGTTTATAAATGATTGGAAAGTTTGGTTAAGGAATGAGAGAAAACTTACTGAAAATACAATTTCATATAAAACTAAAACTTTTTCAAGTTTTATATCAAAATCAACAAATCAAGGACATTATGTTTTTATACCTAACCCATTTAAGTCCGTTAGAAATGTTATATCTGATAAACAAGTCGAATACTTATCAGAAGAAGAGATTGAGAGGTTAATTAATACTGAATTATATGAAATTATAAGAAATAATAAAGAGTTGGGTGACAGGAAAGTCCCTGACTTAAAAGGTAATTTTAAAAATAGTTTTTCAATTAATGAGGTTAGAAATTGGTTCCTATTTTCTTTGTTTCAACACGGGATTCGTATTTCAGATGTTATGACTCTTCGCTGGAACAATTTCTATGTAGATGATGGAGACTTAAGATTTAGTAAAAGAATGATAAAAACAAAACACAATATCAAATCATTAGTTTATTTTCCAAGTGTTTTTATCTTGAAAAATTATATCCCAAAAGATATAATTACCGATGAAGAAAAAAGGAGAATTGAACAATTGAACAAATCTCAAAATTGGTTTAATAGTATAAAAAGAGATGATGATTTGGATATAATCTTGAAGTTTGAAAATAAGTTCAATTTCGATTTCGAAGAAAGTACAGGAGGTTATATTGTTAATGAAAACAAAATAGACGAGTTAATGGAGAAAATCACTAAAGAAATCACTATTAGTAGTAAATATAAAACCTCAAATAGTTTTTTATTAATAGAAGATTTTGATTTCGAATTAGATGATAAATTAATAAATGACGAGAGATTAATACAATTAAAAAAACTTAAGAATTACCTAGTTAGTTTGAAACAAAATCACACTAAGGATTTCAATTACGTAACTAATGATATTAATTTGAAGGTTTATAAACTTATAATAGATATTGTTTTGAGGTTAAAAAACAATCCTATTTATTCTAACAACTTTGTTTTTCCTATATTAAACGATGATGATTTTCTGAATATTAAAAAAGAAGAGGATTTTGATAGAATGGATAAAAAACAATATTTAAGATTTTCGGGTAGAAGAACATATTATAATAGATTATTAAAGTTTGTTGGAAATCAATGTGGAATATTAAACTTAACATCTCACAAATCAAGACACTCTTATACTTCATTAATACTGAAGTATAATAAGGACGTCAATTTATATGATTTAATGGAAAGTTTAGGGCATAAAAACCTTTCAACTACTCAGGGGTATATCCAAAGTTTTGTAAATAGGAGGGTTGATGATATTGGTAAAGGATTTTCAGACAAGTTCATAAATAACTTAAAAAAAAATATTACCTAGCCTCCATCAGT
>JBILIO010000057.1:0-9580 GCA_044349915.1 Sphingobacteriales bacterium
AAGAATACAATTGGGCCGCTGCTGCCGAATATGCCGATAGTGCTGGCGCTGATATTATCAATTCTTCTTTAGGCTATACCGAATACGATGCGGCTTCGCAAAGTTATACTTATGCCGATATGAATGGTATTACTGCTCCTGTTACCATTGCAGCAGATATTGCTGTCGATAAAGGAGTTTTAGTAATTAACAGTGCAGGTAATTCTGGAAGCGGTGCATGGTTTTATATAGGTGCTCCTGCCGATGGTAAAAATGTGCTTTCGGTTGGTGCAGTAGATCCAACAAAAATAATTGCAGGATTTTCGAGTAATGGTCCAACAGCAGATGGTAGAACCAAGCCCGATGTAGTGGCACAAGGCGGTCCAGCTTGGATTGCAAAAGTAAATACCGGTGGTTTTGGCTTTGGAAGTGGTACTTCATTTTCAGGCCCTATTATAGCTGGTTTTAGTGCTTGTGCTTTTGAATTATATAAAATTCAATATCCTGGAGCCAATCCTTTACAATTTAAAGCTTGGATGAAAGAGCATGCAGATAACAGCATGAACCCAAATAATCAATATGGTTGGGGATTACCCAATGGTAGAAAATTATTCGATGTTTTAGGAATCAATCATTTAAATAAATCAAAAATTACCCTTTACCCAAATCCGGTTAATGATTTATGTCAATTCAATTTAGACCATACACAAAAGGCTAACCTATCTATATACAGTAGCACTGGAGCAAAAATGCAGCAATTAGATTTATATTCCGAAATTGGAAACTTTAAATTTGAAACAGCAAACCTTTACCCAGGATTATACGTTATTAAAGTACAAACCGAAGCTTCGGTATACAGCATGACTTTCCTTAAAACCAATAGTGAAAAATAAATTCTTCCTTTTACTCGTATTATTAGCAAGCCCTGCTTTATTATTTGGACAACAAAAATTTAGCATCAGTGGCTATGTAAAAGATGCTTTTTCTGGCGAAAGTTTAATTGGCAGCACCGTAGTTGTCAAAGAACTAGGGAAAGGCGTGAACACCAATGAATATGGCTTTTACTCCATTTCTTTACCCGCTGGAAAATACCAAATTGTAGCTAGTTATTTAGGTTTTAAGCCTATTTCGGATACCATCAATTTAAACAAAAATATCAAAAGAAATTTCTTCTTAAAAAGCAATTCGATTGTAAGTAAAGAAGCTATTGTACTTGCCGAAAAAGCAGAGAACAATTTCAAGAGCACCCAAATGGGAACGCAAACTTTGCAAATGGAAAAAGTAAAAACTTTACCTGTAATATTAGGCGAAGTAGATATTTTAAAAACCTTGCAATTACTACCTGGCGTTCAATCATCGGGCGAAGGCAATAGCGGATTTTATGTTAGAGGTGGTGGCCCAGATCAAAATTTAGTATTGTTAGACGAAGCCACTGTTTATAATTCGGGGCATTTATTTGGCTTCTTTTCGGTTTTTAATTCGGATGCTATTAACAGCGTAACGCTTATTAAAGGCGGCATGCCAGCCGAATATGGCGGTAGGTTATCGTCTGTTGTAAATGTAAATATGAAGGAAGGCAATAACCAAACATACCATGCAACTGGTGGGGTTGGTTTAATTGCGTCGCGTTTAACACTCGAAGGCCCTATACAAAAAGGAAAAAGTTCTTTTATGTTGGCTGCCAGAAGAACTTATATCGATGCACTCATCAAACCCTTTGTGAGCAGCACTTCTACCCTATCTGGCTCTGGATATTATTTCTACGATTTAAACCTGAAATTAAATTATCAGTTTTCGGATAAAGACAGAGTATTTTTTAGCGGGTATTTTGGTAAAGACCAATTTGTATTTCAGGGAGAAAGATTTGGTATTAAATTTCCATGGGGAAACTCTACTACCACCATGCGTTGGAATCACTTGTTTAACGAAAAATTATTCATGAATACCACCGTATTATTCAGTGATTATATTTTTAAAATTGGCGCCTCCCAAAGCAATTTTAATTTCGAATTATTTTCGGGTGTAAGAGATTATTCCACCAAAGTTGATTTTGATTATTTCCCTAATATCCGCAACCAGGTTAAGTTTGGTGGCGCTTACACCTTTCACACATTTACCCCAACTACCGCAACAGGTACCATTGGCGAGACCAGTATTAGTCCAGAAAAAATTAATAGGCAATATGCAAACGAAGCGGCTGCTTACGTTTCAAATGATTTTGATTTAACAGAAAAAATAAAAATTAACGCAGGTTTACGCTATGCTTATTTCCAACAAATTGGCCCATACGATCGTTATGTGCAAAATGAAGCAGGTACTGTTGTAGATACTTTATCTTATGCTGCTGGTCAAAATATTAAAACGTATCATCGTTTAGAACCTCGTTTTTCTATTCGTTTTCAAACCAGTAAATCGGCTTCTATTAAAGCCGCTTATACCGTTACCAATCAATTCGTAAATTTAGCTTCCTTAAGTGGAAGCACCCTGCCTACAGACCTTTGGGTGCCAGCCTCTTCGGTTGTTAAACCACAATTTTGTACGCAATATTCAATTGGATATTTTAGAAACTTTAAAGACGACCAATTCGAAACCTCGGTAGAATTATACTACAAAGACCTTCGAAATTTAATTGAATTTAAAGAAAACACTACGGGTAGACTCAGTGCAAACATCGAAAACGATTTCACTTTTGGAATGGGTCGTTCTTATGGTGCCGAATTTTTTGTTAAAAAATCGGTCGGTAAATTCAATGGTTGGGTTGGTTATACCCATTCTTATGCAGAAAGAACTTTTGCAGATTTAAATCAAGGTAAAACATTTTTTGCGAGATATGATCGCAGACATGATGGATCTGTTGTTATGTCTTATACGCACAATCCAAAATGGACTTTTGGTGCGGTGTTTGTTTATGGTTCTGGCGCTGCATTTAATTTACCAACCAGTTTGGTTTTCTTTAGCAATGGCACACAGGGCTTGTATTTCGAGCCCGATTACCGAAACAAATATCGCTTAAGCCCTTACCATCGCTTAGATCTTTCGGCTACCTATACAGCCAAAAAAACAGATAAATACGAGTCGACTTGGAACTTCAGTATTTACAATGTTTACAATAATTTAAATCAATATATTGTTTATTTAGATATTCAAGGCGATGTGTTAAACCAAGGATTAAAAGTGCAACCGAAACAAATTACGGTATTCCCTTTTATTCCATCTGTTACTTGGAATTTTAAATTTTAAGACCATGAAGCAAACCAGATTATTCAGTTTATTGGCAACAATGTTCATTTTTCAATCATGTGAAAAAGACATCAATATTGACTTTCCAATTGCCCCAAGCCCCTATGTAATCGAGGGTTATATCGAAAATGGCCAAGGTCCATTTGTAACCGTATCTAGGGGAATTTCTTTTATCAACGAAATTTCTAATGATGATTTTTTAAACTTATTTGTAGACAACGCTAAAATAAGTTTGACCGTAAATAACGATACCACTGCCATCGAATTAAAAATGGTTAAAATTGGTAATGCTTCATTTTACATTGATACCACAAATTTAATTGGTGTAATTGGAAATACATATCATATTAAGGTCGCGGTAGATGGCCAGGTCTTTACATCAAGCACACAAATTTTAGCACCTGCACCATTAGATAGCATTGTAGTAGAACCAGCGCCTATCATTAGAGCAGACACCGATAGCCTAGTGCAATTAACCGCCTATTTTTCCGAACCAAACCCTATCGGAAATTACTATCGTTTGCTCACTAAGAAAAACGACGAACCATTTTTTGATGTGGCTTTTAATTCTATTTATGATGATGCCATCGTAAATGGAAAGGCTATTCAATTTACCGTTGCCGGAGGAAAATCACAATTTCAAAATAATGACTCTGCCGAGTTTAGACAATATGGTTATTTCAAAAAAGGAGATAAAGTACTGGTAAAATGGGCTAGTATCGATAAAGCCCAATATGATTTTTGGAAAACATTCGAAGCACAAAGTAGCAGTTTTGGCAATCCATTCTCCCCTACAGTAATTGTAAAAAGCACTTTCAAAGGTGCAGGGTGTTTAGGCGTTTGGGCTGGCTATGGATGCACCATCGACACGATTATTATCCCCAAAGATTAGGTAAATATCCACATCAAATAAATCAATCAATTTTTTAACTTATTTTTGATTTTAGAATAATAAAATGGAAAATACAGAACACATACATTGCTTAATTATTGGCTCGGGCCCTGCAGGTTATTCTGCCGCTATATATGCAGCCAGAGCAGACCTTAAACCAGTCATGATTACCGGCATGCAGCCCGGTGGTCAATTAACAACCACAACAGAAGTAGAAAACTACCCAGGTTATCCAAATGGTACGCAAGGCCCCGAGATGATGGAAGATTTTCGCAAGCAAGCGGAAAGATTAGGCACCGAAATTCGTTTTGGATATGTTACCTCTGTAGATTTTAGCGCTAAGCCTCATAAGGTGATCGTAGACGAAAGCAAAACCATAACCGCCGATTCTATTATCATTGCAACAGGCGCTTCAGCAAAATGGCTAGGATTGCCTTCGGAAGAAAAATATAATGGATTTGGTGTTTCTGCTTGTGCAGTTTGCGACGGATTCTTTTTTAAAGGTCAAGATGTAGCCATTGTTGGCGCTGGCGATACTGCAGCAGAAGAAGCTACCTATTTAGCTAAACTTTGTAATAAAGTATATATGATTGTTCGTCGTGACGAATTTAGAGCTTCTAAAGCCATGGTTCACCGCGTATTGAATACTCCAAATATTGAAATCATTTATAATTCCGAAACCAAAGAAATTATGGGTGATGGAAAAACGGTAAATGGGGTAAAAATTAGCAATAAAAATACCCAAGAAGAACGCATCTTAGACATCACTGGATTTTTTGTTGCCATTGGTCATACGCCAAACACATCGGTATTTAAAGACAGTCTTGATTTAGATGAATCGGGTTATATATTAACTACACCTGGAAGCACCAAAACTAAAGTAGCAGGTGTATTTGCAGCTGGAGATGTACAAGATAAAATTTATAGACAAGCCGTAACATCGGCTGGATCTGGCTGTATGGCTGCATTAGATGCCGAAAGGTATTTAGCTGCCGCAAATGATATTGCTTAATCAGCAAAAAAAATCATAAAAAAACACGCATCGTTTGATGCGTGTTTTTTTTATTTCTTAGCGTAGAGTGCTTCTCTTTGCTGCTTAACTCTTTCGTCTGTAATATATTCATCGTACGACATCGATTTATCAATAAATCCATGAGGGGTAATTTCTATTATTCTATTGGCCACTGTTTGCACAAATTCGTGGTCATGAGAAGTAAATAATAAAGTGCCCTTGAAATCTTTTAAAGAATTATTGAAAGCCGTAATCGACTCTAGATCCAAGTGATTGGTAGGTTCGTCTAATAATAAAACATTGCCGTTCATCATCATCATTCTTGATAACATACAACGCACTTTTTCTCCTCCAGACAATACATTACATTTTTTGAAAGTTTCTTCGCCAGAGAATAACATTTTTCCTAAAAATCCACGAATGTAGGTTTCATCTTTTTCTTCAGAATATTGACGCAACCAATCAATTAAATTTAAATCAACTTTAAAAAACTCGTGGTTATGGCCTGGTAAATAAGAAGGCGTAATGGTTATGCCCCATTTAATTTCGCCAGAAGAAGGCTTTGCATTTCCTGCCAATAGCTCAAAAAAGGCGGTAGATGCTACCGAATCTTTAGATAAAATAGCGACTTTATCTCCTTTTGATAAACTAAAATTTAAATCTGAAAATAATTTATTTCCTTCTTCGGTATAATGATTTAAATTTTCTACAGTTAAAATTTGATCGCCTGCTTCTCTTTCTTGTTTAAAAATAATAGCAGGATATTTTCTAGTAGAAGGTTTAATTTCATCTACATTTAATTTCTCTAATAATTTTTTTCTAGAAGTGGCTTGCTTAGATTTAGAAGCATTGGCACTAAAACGTTCAATAAATTCTTGTAATTCTTTACGCTTGTCTTCTGTCTTTTTATTTTGATCGGAACGTTGACGCAAAGCTAATTGCGAACTTTCATACCAATAAGTATAGTTTCCTGTATAAAGATTTAACTTACCAAAGTCAATGTCGGCAATATGTGTACACACTCCATCTAAAAAGTGTCTATCGTGACTCACTACAATTACTGTATTTTGAAAATCTGCCAAAAAATCTTCTAACCAGGCAATGGTTTCCATGTCCAAATCGTTGGTAGGCTCATCGAGTAATAAAACATCGGGGTTACCAAATAAAGCTTGCGCTAATAACACCCTCACTTTTTCGTTACCCGCAAGTTCTTGCATTAATTTTGCATGGGTTTCTTCTTTAATACCTAATCCGCTTAATAAAGCAGCCGCATCAGATTCTAAATTCCATCCGTTCATTTCTGCAAATTGCCCTTCGAGTTCCGAAACGCGTTCGCCATCGGCATCGCTAAAATCTAGCTTTGCGTAAAGTGCTTCTTTTTCTTGCATGATTCCCCAGAGTTTTTGATGACCCATAATAACGGTTTGCAAAACAGAAACTTCATCGAATTCGTAATGGTTTTGTCTTAAAACAGCGATGCGCTCGCCTGGCGTAATACTCACATGACCTGTTGAGGAATCAATATCTCCAGAAAGTATTTTTAGAAAAGTAGATTTTCCAGCACCATTGGCGCCAATTACCCCATAGCAATTACCAGGTGTAAATTTTACGTTTACTTCTTCGAAAAGTACGCGCTTACCATATTTCAGCGATAAATTAGCAACAGCAATCATAATCCTTTATTTTTTTGCAAAGCTAAGAAAAATGATTGGTTATTGATTATTTAAAACTGTAGATGCTTGACTGTTTGCCCATTATTAATGAGCTGTTCAAGCGATCGAATGCCAACGGCTAAGTGGTTTTTTACGAAATTTGCAGAGACCATGATGTCACTTTCGGAAGTCTTCACCCCTTCTGGAATCATCGGTTGATCGGATACGAGTAATAAGGCACCAGTTGGTATTTCATTATGGAAACCAGTAATAAAAATAGTCGCCGTTTCCATATCAATAGCCATGGCTCTTAATTTGATTAAATATTCTTTGAAAACTTCATCGTGCTCCCAAATGCGACGGTTAGTGGTATACACTGTTCCGGTCCAATAATCTAATGCTAATTCTCTAATGGAGGTTGATATAGCCTTTTGTAAGGCAAACGAAGGTAAGGCTGGAACTTCTGCTGGAAAATAATCGTTAGATGTACCTTCGCCCCTGATTGCGGCAATAGGTAAAACTAAATCACCTATTTTATTTTTCTTTTTTAAGCCGCCACATTTACCTAAAAATAAAACTGCTTTTGGATTGATGGCACTTAATAAATCTACCACAGTGGCAGCCATTGCACTGCCCATTCCAAAATTAATAATAGTAATTCCGTTAGCAGAAACACTTTGCATAGGTTTGCCTTCGCCCATAATGGGAACTTGATACATTTCTGAAAACAACTGTAGGTATTGCGAAAAATTGGTTAGAAGAATGTATGGAGTAAAGTCTTCTAGTGCTCTACCAGTATATCTTGGCAACCAATTCTCTACAATTTCTTCTTTTGTTTTCATAGGTATGTAAATAATTATTTAAGCCACTTTCATTTTAGTGATTTCGGATTTATTGAACTTCTCTAAAGCATAACCCAAATTTATATGCAATACTTTTATATTTTTTTCTGAAGGCATTTCAAACATCGCATCAATCATGATGGCTTCTAAAATGGAACGCAATCCCCTTGCACCTAATTTATAAGTCATGGCTTTTTCTACCACAAAATCTAAAACATCTGAATCGAAACTTAAGTCAATTTGCTCGTATTCAAAAAGCTTTTGGTATTGTTTTACCAAAGAGTTTTTAGGCTCTGTTAAAATAGCACGAAGGGTGGTTTGATCAAGTGGATTAAGGTGTGTGAGCACTGGTAATCGACCTATTAACTCAGGAATTAATCCAAAACTTTTTAAATCTTGAGGGGTCACATATTTCAATAAATTTTCTTTATCAAAGGTAATGGTATCTTTTTCTATGGCATAACCAATGGCTTGGGTTTGCATTCTTCTGGCAATTTTTTTATCAATGCCGTCGAAAGCACCACCACAAATAAATAAAATATTACTGGTGTTAATGGCAATCATTTTTTGATCGGGATGTTTTCTGCCTCCTTGTGGGGGAACATTCACCATCGTGCCTTCTAAAATTTTAAGTAAAGCTTGTTGAACACCTTCTCCCGAAACATCTCTAGTGATTGAGGGATTGTCGCTTTTACGAGCTACTTTATCAATTTCGTCGATATACACGATTCCGCGCTCAGCTGCGGCTACATTGTAATCTGCGGCTTGCAATAATCGTGTTAAAATACTTTCAACATCTTCGCCTACGTATCCGGCTTCAGTTAAAACAGTAGCATCTACAATACAAAAAGGAACTTGCAAAGTTTTAGCAATAGTACGCGCCAATAATGTTTTACCCGTTCCGGTTTCGCCAATCATAATCATGTTAGACTTTTCAATTTCTACCTCATCGGCAGAAGATTTTTGAGCCAATCTTTTGTAATGATTATAAACAGCAACGGCTAATATTTTTTTCGCCTCATCTTGACCAATTACATATAGATCTAAATGCGCTTTAATATCTTTTGGTTTGGCTAATTTGATGCTGGCATTTAAATTTGCATTGTTTTTAGCGCTGGTTTCTTCTGTTATAATTGTACTCGCTTGTTGAATACACTTTTCACATATATGGGCATCTATGCCCGCAATCAACATCATTGATTCTTGTTTCCCAGAACCACAAAACGAACATTTTAAATCTTTAGATTGTTTAGCCATTATTTTGTTGGTTCTGTTGGAACACTTCCTAAAATTTCGTCGATCATACCAAATGCTTTGGCCTCATGAGAAATCATCCAATAATCACGATCCGAACATTCCCAAACTTTTTCGTAAGGTTGCTTTGAATGTTTTGCAATAATATCGTATAATTCTTTTTTCAATTTACCAATTTCCCTAGCCGTAATTTCGATGTCGGATGCTTGCCCTTCTGCACCGCCCATTGGTTGGTGAATCATCACTCTAGAGTGTGTTAAGGCAGCGCGTTTTCCTTCTGCACCTGCACATAATAAAACTGCAGCCATTGATGCGGCCATACCTGTACAAATCGTAGCTACTTCAGGCTGAATATAATTCATGGTGTCGTATATACCTAAACCTGCATAAACAGAGCCTCCTGGAGAGTTGATATAAATTTGAATATCTCTTTTTGCATCTGTTGATTGCAAAAATAATAGTTGTGCTTGAATAATATTGGCAACACTATCATAAATGGCATCTCCTAAAAAAATGATTCTGTCCATCATTAATCTAGAGAATACATCCATTTGCGCAACATTTAATTGACGCTCTTCAATGATGTAAGGTGTTACACTTTGTGGTGTTAACCTGTTTTCTACTCTTGAAATAAAATTATCAACTTGAATACTGTTGATGCGATGGTGTTTAACTGCGTAGTTTCTGAATTCTGCTTTATTGATCATAA
>JBILIO010000222.1:0-2508 GCA_044349915.1 Sphingobacteriales bacterium
GTAATGCTTTTATCGGATCATTTTTTTCAATAAAATAATCGATGATTCCTTCAAAAGATTGTGCATCAAAAAAATACTGGTCTTTATTACGAATCATTTCCTCGTATCTTTCGACCGAAAATCTTAAATCTTCGGCATCGTTGTAGTCAAAATCTTCGTCCATTTTTAAATCTTCTAAAAATTCAACAACATGAATGTCACAATTGCTTGACAATCTGTCATAAACTTGTTAATTATTTGGCAATTTTTAGCAACTTTGTAAGGCCTAATTTTTCAACACATCTCAACAACTAATTTAAATAATTGATATATAAATAGATATGAAAAAATCCTTGATTATAAAGCCTTTCGCCGCTTTTGCACTTGTATTCCTCTTATTAGGTTTAAGCAATAGTTATGCCCAAAATTATTGGCAGCAAAAAGTGCAATATCGCATTCAAGTTCGCCTAGACGATTCTAGCCACATGTTACATGGTAACGAAGAAGTGGTATACCAAAATAATTCGCCCGAAACGCTCCAATATATTTGGTTTCATTTATGGCCAAATGCCTATAAAAACGATCAATCTGCATTTGCAAAACAGCAATTACTCAATAAAAAGACCAAATTTCATACAGCAGTTGCAAAAGATAGAGGCTATATTGATAGTTTAGCATTCGAAGTAAATCAACAAGCAGTTAAAGTGGAATTCAATGACGAGTTTCCAGACATTTGTAAAATTATTTTAAACGCGCCTTTATTACCAGGTCAATCTTTAGTAATCACTACTCCTTTTAGGGTAAAAATACCTGCTTCATTTTCAAGATTAGGACATGTTAAGCAAGCCTATCAAATTACGCAGTGGTATCCAAAGCCGGCGGTATTTGATCACAAAGGCTGGCATCCAATTTCTTATTTAGATCAAGGCGAATTTTATTCGGAGTTTGGTTCTTTTGATGTAAAAATAACTTTGCCTAGTAATTATGTGGTTGCATCTACTGGAAATCTAAAAACCATTTCGGAACAAAATTTCTTAGACAGTTTAGCAAATATCAATTTAGACTCGATGAAATTTCAGATGAATCATGTTGGTAAAATTAGATCAATTACACCACCATCGTCAACATCTTATAAAACCCTTCATTATGTGCAAGACAGCGTACACGATTTTGCATGGTTTGCCGATAAAGATTTTATTGTTAGAAAAAGCAGTGTGCGTTTACCTATTTCTCAAAGAGAAGTAAAAACATGGGTGATGTATACGCCAGCAAATAAAAAATATTGGGAAAAGGGAGTTGATTATGTGAACGAAGCGGTATATAATTATTCTTTATGGAATGGCGAATATCCTTACAATGCTTGTACAGCAATAGATGGCGCCTTAAGTGCAGGTGGCGGAATGGAATATCCAATGGTAACGGTAATTGGTGGAGTAAGCAGCGCTAAAATGTTAGAAACAGTTATTGTGCACGAAGTGGGACACAATTGGTTTTATGGAATTTTAGGAAGTAACGAAAGAAAGCATGGTTGGATGGACGAAGGCTTGAATACTTTTTATGAACACCGTGTTACAAAAATGTTGAGTAAAACCAATACCATGATTGGAGATTCTTCATTAGCTGGTGTAAATAGTTTTTTTGATTTAAAAGATTTTCCGCAAGGTTATGGTAATTATTTAACTTATATGATTGCCGCATCATTACATAAAGACCAGGCTATCGAAACACCTTCGGCAGATTTTACGCAGATTAATTATGGAGCAGTAATGTATACAAAATCCGGATTGGTATTTTATTATTTACAAAATTATTTAGGCCGCAGTGTATTTGATTCGGCGATGCATGTTTATTTTGAAAGATGGAAATTTAAACACCCGTATCCAGAAGATTTAAAAGCGGTATTAACAGAGGTAAGTGGTAAAAACTTAGATTGGTTTTTTGATCATTTGATCAACTCAACAGATCAAATTGATTTTAAATTAACAGATGTAACGGTTATTAATAATCAGTTGGCTGTTAAAGTGCAAAACCGCTCTGGCTTTGAGGCACCGGCGTTTGTTTCTGCTTTAGATAGCCGCGGTAATGTGCTAGAAACATTTAAAACAGAACCATACTTAGGAACCAATATTATATATTTTGATCAAACAAAAGTAAGCAAGATTCAAATCGATCCTTATTATGTAATTCCAGAAGTCAATAGAAACAATAACGTGATGCGCGTTAAAGGACCCTTCAAAGCGATGGAGCCTTTCAAGTTACAAGCCTTAGGCTCTATTACCAATCCAAATAAATCACAATTATTTTTTATGCCAATTGTAGGGTATAATTCGTACGATAAATGGATGCCTGGTATCGCATTTTATAATCATATTTTTCCCTTCAAAAAATTCGAATATGAATTAGCGCCCATGTACAGTACCCAATATAAAGAATGGAATGGATTGGCCAAAGCCGCGTATCATAGCTATCCTAGCTTTGCCAAAGAAATAACCTACATGGTAAATTTTGCTACTTTTAATACCAATAATG
>JBILIO010000058.1:0-9554 GCA_044349915.1 Sphingobacteriales bacterium
TATCACCATGTCTTATGTATGTGGAATTATTTTAGGTGTTGTTTTTCAAATGGCTCATGTAGTGGAACCCACTTCTTTTGTAACGCCTACAAATGGCATAGAATCTATCGAAGACGAATGGGCAGTGCATCAAATTAAAACCACATTCGATTTTGCTACTAAAAGTAAAGTGGTAAGTTGGTTACTAGGAGGATTGAATTTCCAAGTAGAACATCACCTGTTTCCAAGGGTAAGTCATGTGCATTATCCGGCATTAAGAAAAATTGTAAGAGATACTTGTGATGAGTTTAGTATTAGATATCACGAATTCCCTACTGTTTTAAAAGCTTTCAGGTCGCACCTAAGTTATTTAAGAACAATTGGTAGGGCTTAAACTCGAGCTAAAACCCTTATAAACACTGTGTTTCGATTCACATTGTGAAAATGTGGATAATTTCTAAATTATTTTTTGAAAAGAAGTTAGCAAAAGTGAAGAATATTACATTTCTTAGAGGTATGAAATAGACCGCTTTTCCAATAGGAATAGGCTATACATAAAAAACTAAATATTAAAACTTAAATTTAAAACCATGAACAAAGCAGAATTAATTGACGCAATGGCGGCAGAAACACACATGACAAAAGCAGATTCAGGTCGTGCTTTAGATGCATTCTTAAATGCAACTACAAAATCTTTGAAAAAAGGTGAGAAATTAACTTTAGTTGGTTTCGGTACTTTTTCAGTTACTAAAAGACCAGCTAGAATGGGACGTAATCCACAAACTGGTAAAGCAATCAAAATTGCTGCTAAGAAAGTTGCTAAATTTAAAGCAGGTGCTACTTTAGCTAAAGTGGTTAACAAGTAATTTTTTAAAAAATTATTTTAAAAAAAGCCTCGAATTTATTCGAGGCTTTTTTTTTATTTCTTTTCGAAAACTAAAGAAATAGAATTCATGCAAAACCTTTTGCCTGTTGGCTTTGGGCCATCGTCAAACACATGGCCTAAATGTGCATTACACCTTCCGCAAACAACTTCTGTTCGAATCATGCCATGTGTATTATCTGTAATATATTGCACACTGCTTTCGGTATAAGTTTCAAAAAAACTAGGCCAGCCACAACCACTTGCAAATTTACTATCCGATTCGAATAATTTATTTCCGCATGCTGCGCAAAAATAAAATCCTCTGTCAAAAAAATTATCATACTTTCCGGTGTATGCTCTTTCAGTTCCCTTTTTTCTAGCAATTTCAAATAATGCTGGGCTTAAAGTTTTTTCCCATTCTTGTTCCGAAATTTTTATTTTTTCTTTACTTGTTTTATTGAAATACGGATTAGCGGATGTGGTCATTTTTTTATTGCTTTGTTGTGGTTTTTTTGTTGTGGAATTTGCGGTATTTACTTGTGCAATACTGTTGAAGTTCAAGAAAATTGCAAATACCACAAATGGTATAATTGGTTTCATTTTTTAATTATTGGGTCTTGCTAAATTAGACAAATACAATACAAATTTGTTTGCCAAAATTGGATTTCAACTGTTGGGGAAAAGTTATGCCGTCTGATGGGTGTTTTTATGCTTCAAAAACTTTTATTTGTCACAAAAAATAATATTTTTGTTATAGGCTGATTATCTTTAAATTTAAGCATCGAAGCCACATTTATCCCTAAAAAACAACCAATTTGGAACCTACTCAAATTAACGATCCAGAATACTATCACAAGGTGGTAGATTGTCAATATGCTTGCCCTGCTCATACACCAGTTCCAGAGTATATTCGCTTAATTGCTGCAGGTAAATATACAGAAGCCTATATGGTTAACTGGGAGTCAAATGTTTTCCCTGGAATTTTAGGAAGAACCTGCGATCGTCCATGTGAACCTGCATGTAGAAGAGGTAGGGTAGAAGAAGAACCCGTTGCTATTTGTAGATTAAAACGCGTAGCAGCAGATAACAAATCGGATGTAACTGGCTTAATGCCAATTATTCCTTCGGTAAAAAATGGTAAACGCATTGCCTTAATTGGCGGTGGTCCTGCTTCTTTAACTGTTGCACGAGATTTAGCACCGCTAGGTTATTCAATAGATTTGTATGATAATCATAATAAAGCAGGTGGAATGATGCGTAGTCAAATACCATCGTTTCGTTTGCCCGATTCGGTTTTAGATGAAGAGGTTGGTTATGTTTTAAATATGGGTATTGAAACACATTTCAATACGTATGTAAATAGTTTAAAAGAAATTACTGCTAAAAATTATGATGCAGTTTTTATAGGTACTGGTGCACCCAAAGGAAAAGATCTTTCCGATTTGCCTGGAAGAAAAGAAGCAAGTGCAAATGTGCACATAGGTATTGAATGGCTTGCCAGTGTTGCATTTGAGCATACCAATAAAATTGGCAAAAAAGTAATCGTGCTAGGTGGTGGAAATACCGCAATGGATTGTTGCCGTACTTCGCGTCGTTTAGGTGGCGATCAAGTAAAGGTAGTGGTAAGAAGTCCATTCACCGAAATGCGCGCATCGGAGTGGGAAAAAGAAGATGCATTGCACGAAGATATTCCAATTATTGATTGTCATGTGCCGCAAAGTTTTGTGGTAACAAACGGCAAACTAATGGGTATGAATTTCGATAAAGTGCATGCAGTTTACGATGACAATGGAAAGCGTAAATTAGTAAGCACAAACGAAGCACCTGTATTTATTGAAGCAGACGATGTCTTAATTGCTATTGGCCAAGAAAATACTTTCCCTTGGATAGAAAGAGATTTGGGATTAGCATTCGATGAGTATGGTATGCCTGTAGTTGATAAAAATACTTTTCAATCTACCAACGAAAAAATATTTTTTGGCGGAGATGCAGCATTGGGTCCAAAAAATGTCATCACTGCAGTTGCACAAGGACATCAAGCGGCCATTTCTATCGATTTATTTTGTAATCAAAAATCTATATCAGAAAGACCAAGTCCATATGTAAATTTGGTTAGTCAAAAAATGGGTATTCATGAATGGAGTTACAACAGTGATGTGGTAACAGACAACAGATATATTGTTCCACAAGTGAATAAAGAAATTGCACTCAAAGACCGTAAGGTGGAAGTGGAGCTTGGCTTTGACGGCTTACATGGCTACAAAGAGGCCAAGCGCTGTTTAAATTGTGATGTGCAAACTGTGTTTACAGAAAATAAATGTATTGAGTGTGATGCATGTGTAGATATTTGTCCAACGGCTTGTATTTCTTTTACATTTAATGAAGAGGATGAAAATACATTGAGAAATAAACTTCAAGTGCCTGCCTTAAATTTAAGTCAAGATTTATTAGTCTCGGCGCCACTGCCTACCCAAAGAGTAATGGTAAAAGATGAAGATGTTTGTTTACATTGTGGATTATGTGCCGAGCGTTGTCCAACCTCTGCATGGGATATGCAAAAGTTTTTATATACTACCAGTAAAGCAGGAAATCAATGTCAGTAAATAATTTAATTAATAATTTTGTTGTTCGATTTGCAAATGTAAATGGAACAGGATCTGCTTCTGCTAACTATTTATTTGCAAAAGCAGTTTTTAGGATGGGTATTTTTGCTACACCTAAAAACATTTTTCCTTCAAATATTCAAGGCTTACCAACTTGGTACGATGTGAGGGTGTCTGAAAAGGGCTACCTTGGCCGAAGAGAAGGCGTTGATATGATGGTGTCGGTGAATCCACAAAGCATGGCTAACGACATTAAAAGTGTAAAAACAGGGGGTTATTTTTTATATGATAGCACCAAAGATTTACCAGCAGATTATATCAGAGAAGACATCAATTATATTGGTGTACCCTTAATGGAAATGTGTATTAACGAATATTCGGATCCAAGACAAAGACAGTTATTTAAAAATATCATTTATGTAGGGGCACTTGCGGCACTTATGAATATTGAGTTTGAAGTATTGGAGCAATTATTTAAAGAGCAATTTGCAGGCAAAGAAAAATTAATTGCACCCAATGTAAAAGCGCTTCAATTAGGAATGGATTATATCAAACAAAATTATGCATATCCATTGCCTATTCGATTAGAAAGAAGAGATTTAATTGGTGATAAAATATTAATTGATGGAAATTCTGCATGTGGTTTAGGTGCGGTATATGGAGGCGCAACGGTAGCGGCTTGGTATCCTATCACCCCATCCACCTCTGTGGTAGAAGCCTATTCGGAGTATGCTAATAAATATAGAGTAGATCCTAAAACAGGTAAAAATAATTTTGCAATTGTTCAAGCAGAAGACGAATTAGCCGCCATTGGAATGGTGATTGGTGCCAATTGGAATGGGGCAAGATCTTTTACTGCAACCAGTGGGCCAGGTGTTTCTTTAATGAACGAATTTTTGGGCTTAGCTTATTTTGCGGAGATTCCTACCTTGCTTATTGATGTGCAAAGAAGTGGACCTTCCACAGGCATGCCTACCAGAACACAACAATCAGATATTACTATTGCTGCCTATGCATCGCATGGCGATACTAAACAGGTGTTGGTCATTCCAAGCACCCCAAAAGAATGTTTTGACCTTACTGCCGATTCGCTTGATTTAGCGGAGCATTTGCAAACGCCAATTATCATGTTGACCGATTTAGATTTGGGAATGAATGATCATGTTTCGGAACCATTTGTTTGGGATGATACTAGAAAATATAACAGAGGTAAAGTATTGAATGCCGAAGAACTAGAAAAAATGGGTCGCTTCGGAAGGTATTTAGATGTTGATAATGATGGTGTCACTTATAGAACCTATCCTGGTACGCATCCAACTAAAGGCTCGTTTTTTACGCGCGGAACTTCTAGAGATGAATACGCTGTATATACCGAAGACAGTGGCGCTTACGTTCAAAACATGGAACGCTTACAATTGAAATGGGAAACCGCAAAAACATTGGTGCCTAGTCCAATTGTATACCAAGAAAAAAATAAATCTAATATTGGATTTATATTTTTTGGTACTACTTTATTTGCAGCCGAAGAATCGATGGATATGTTAGCCGAAAATAATATCACAATAGATGCTTTGCGTTTAAGAGCTTTTCCATTTAATAATCAAGTATCTGATTTTATTGAATCGCACCAAACCATTGTAGTTATTGAGCAAAATAGAGATGCGCAAATGAGAAGTTTATTGATCAATGAGTTGAATTGTAATCCATCAAAAATTAAATCGATTTTAAATTATGATGGTATGCCCATTACAGCAGACATGATCGTTACCCAATTTCACAATTTATCATTATAAGAATAGCCTATTATGACTTATATAAAACCAAAATTTCGTCATCCTTCTTTGCCTAAAAATGATTTAGGTTATACCAAAACAGTTTACGAAGGTTCCCTCTCTACACTTTGTGCGGGTTGTGGCCACGATTCAATCAGTGCGGCTATTGTACAGTCTTGTTACGAATTAGCTCTTGAGCCTCATCGTATCGCTAAACTTTCGGGCATTGGATGTTCTTCTAAAACGCCTGCTTATTTTTTGAGTCAATCGCATGGTTTTAATTCTGTGCATGGAAGAATGCCTTCGGTTGCAACCGGTGCCAGTTTAGCCAATAAAGATTTAATTTATTTTGGTGTTTCTGGCGATGGCGATACTGCATCCATTGGCATGGGACAATTTGTGCATGTAGTTAGAAGAAATTTAAACATGGTTTATGTTGTGATGAACAATGGATGTTACGGATTAACTAAAGGACAAGATTCGGCAACAGCAGACGAAGGCTCTAAAAGTAAAGCTGGATCGGTGAATTTATTTAATGCTATTGATTTACCAAGTTTAGCTTTAGAATTAGGCGCTTCGTTTGTAGCGCAAAGTTTTTCAGGTGATAAAGCGCAATTGATTCCATTAATTAAAGCGGCCATCAAGCATCCTGGCTTTGCACTCATCAATGTTATTTCGCCCTGTGTCACTTTTAATAATAATCCTGGTTCGACTAAAGCATACGATTATGTTAGAGAACACCTCGACGCAACTTCAACAGTAGATTTTATTCCTTTGCAAGAAGAAATTAGTGTAGCCTATGATGCGGGTTCTACTAAGAATATCGAGTTACACGATGGTTCTTCTTTACAATTAAATAAATTAGCAACGAATTGGAATCCCGAAGATAGAATGTCTGCTATGACTGCTATGCAGCAAGCAAAATTAGATGGAGAAATTTTAACTGGCTTAATTTTTATTGAACCCGAAACCACCGATTTACATGCCATGATAAAAACCTCCGATACACCATTAAATACAATGGATGAATCGCAGTTGTGTCCAGGATCACAAGCACTCGAAGCACTCAACGAAGAATTTAGATAAAAAAAATAGCGCTTATTCAGCGCTATTTTTTTTGATAAATATTTTGTGGTATTGTAAATCCGGCATAGATTTTACCTTCCTTCTTCGTTCAAGATATTGGTATTACTTTTTATATACTTTAAAATAATATATAATAAAGATGATAAAACGGCAGCTGTAATGAAGAATCCATTGTAGGTTGTTTTATGTTGTACATAATTTCCAGCGATATTAAATAAGGCGAAAATTAAAAAGGTAGCCGCTAAACCGTTCTTCTCTTTTTTAATTACTTTTTTCCAACTGAAAGGTAAATTTGGTTTTACAAATTTGGCAAAACTTGGAATAAATGCAGGTGTTTTAGCTGCCCAATCGGTATATAGTGCGCCGAATTTTTTTCTTAAAAATTGTTCTTCTGCAAACATAATGCGTTCGTAATATACCCAGTAGAAAAATCCAAATGCAATATTGAACCACCAATTTTGTGTTAACAAAGCGGGCCCTAACCACATAAAGAAATTGCCTAAATATAAAGGATGGCGAAGGGTAGAATATATACCGGTAGTATTCACCGTATCTGCAACTTGCTCCGTTACATTTCTACCCGAAGTATTGTTTGGTGTATGACCAACGGTATAGCTTCTAATATACAAGCCTAATAAGCTAATGGCTAAGCAGAAATATTCAAAGTATGTTACTGCTTGTTCGGTTTGAAAACAGTTTAACGTTGGGTTTAATTGCGATTGAATATAAAAGTAGATCGCAATAATTAATATAATAATAGGCAGGCTGCCTCTGTATCTAAAAAGCCAAATACCTTGTGATTCAAATTCTTCTTGTAATGCCATAGCGGTTAAGGTTATGTTTTATATTATTTATAATGCTTTAAAGCTTGCACAAAATAGGGATATTTTTTTAATTATAATAGTAGAAAGGTCCATTTCGTGCTCAATCTACACGAAAAAAGTCATTGGATATTCCAATGACTTTTTTTTAATGTTATTTTTTTTGAGTTATTATGCTTTGTTAATTTGATCAAGTATACTTTGAATTTGTTCTGCAACAGCTGCTTTTTCAGCATCAAATTTATGATTCATATCTGATTTTGCATGACTAATATCTCTACTCAATTTAGTTTGTGCATGATGCATTTCATCATGAATTTTCTTGTTTAATACTTCTTCCTGTGCTGCAATAATAGCTTTCATTGCGTTGATTTTGCTATTCATTACCACAAAAACTACAATCACTAATACAAGCGCTAATCCTATGCCTGCATAGGCGTAGGTAAATTGCTCATCTGCTTTTGCTAAAGTTTTTAATTTTGCTTCTGTCTCTACTCTAAATTCATCAATAGAAGTTTGAGTCAGTTTTAAAGAATCGTTGGTAGTCGCAATTTTAAAGTTAGCAGAATTTAAAATTTCTTCTACGCTAGTCATTTTATTATTTAATTCTTCAACCGATTGGAATTTACCTTCGATTTCTGCTCTTAAACTATTTGTTGCTTTTTTTGCTGAATTAGCTGCGCCTTCAACTCCTGCAATTCTATCTTCAAAATCTTTTTTCAATAAATAGGGTGAAGGAAGTTTTTGAACAGACTTTCCTGCTGTTGCTGTGGTTGTTGTCGCTGGTCCAGCTGCTACAGTTGTTGTAGTTGTTGCTGGCTTTGTTACAGGTTTTGTTGCTGGACTTGAACCGCCAATTGGTTTTGATTGAAATTGAGCAAAGCCATTGTTTACAACAAAGCTAAGGCAAACAACCAAGATGAGAGATAGTAATCTTTTCATAACAATGATATTTGTTTCCTCTAATTTAATAAAAAAATATGATTTTATATATACAAAAAAAATATGTTTAAAATATTGATAATCAAGTATTTATGATTAAAAATTAGTTTAAAAAATCACATATTTGGCTTGAAACACTTATAAACGCTCAAAAAAAAGGACCTTATTATTGAATAAGGTCCTTTTTCGAATTATTTTTTGCTATCTCTTTTTGCTTTTTTATCTGCACGTTTTTCTTTTAAAGATTTAGCAGGTTCTTTTTTTGCTTCTTTGGTTGGTGATTTTTCTTTAGCCATGATTTCTATTTTTTATATAAGACAAGATAAGTAATATTTTTTAATAGCAGTTTATAAAGTAGATTTTATATTTGCTGCAGCCGTATTTGCTAAGTTTCTTGCCAATTCAATGCTGGCCGCTCTGGCTAAACAAACCCCCATTCTTCTTTCTCCGGCTACATTTGGTTTGCCAAATAGTCTAATTTGCGTATTCGGATTTTCGAGTGCTTTTTCGATGCCTGCAAAACTCACTTTATTGGAATCGCCTTTCACTAATATTACACTAGATGCAGATGGCCCATGCTGCACAATATTTGGTATGGGTAAATCTAAAATAGCACGCACATGTAAGGCAAATTCGGAAAGGTCTTGCGAAATCATCGTTACCATTCCGGTGTCATGCGGTCGGGGTGATAATTCTGAAAAATAAACTTCATCTCCTTTAACAAAAAATTCTACGCCAAATAATCCTTTACCTCCCAAAGCGTTTACCACTTTGCTGGCAATGTCTTGTGCTGCCTTTAATGCATTTTCAGACATGGGGTGTGGTTGCCACGACTCTTGGTAATCGCCATGTTCCTGGCGGTGTCCTATGGGAGCACAAAAAGAAATACCCGCTTGGTGTTTAATGGTGAGTAAAGTAATTTCATAATCAAAATCGACAAAGCCCTCAATAATTACGCGTCCTTTTCCAGACCTTCCACCTTGTTGTGCATATTCCCAAGCAGTCAAAATATCCTCTTGTTTTTTTATTACACTTTGTCCTTTTCCAGAGGAACTCATGATTGGCTTAATAACACAAGGTATACCAATCTTAGCAACAGCGATTTCAAATTCTTCGTAGGTACCTGCAAATTCAAATGGAGAGGTTTTTACTTGAAGTTCTTTTGCAGCAAGCGATCGAATGCCTTCTCTATTCATGGTTAACCAAGTGGCTTTTGCTGTCGGAATAACCGTAAAGCCTTCGGCCTCTAATGCAATTAAAGTGTCGGTTGCGATGGCTTCCACTTCGGGCACTATATAATCAGGTTTTTCGGCGCGAATAATAGTGGCTAATGCATCACCATCTAACATCGAAACTACATAAGAACGATGTGCAACTTGCATTGCAGGAGCGTTTGCGTAGCGGTCTACTGCAATTACTTCTACCCCTAATCGTTGAAATTCAATCGCTACTTCTTTGCCTAATTCGCCAGAACCCAACAACATCA
>JBILIO010000059.1:0-9512 GCA_044349915.1 Sphingobacteriales bacterium
AAAGTAACCAAGCAACAAACTAAAAATACCGATGCTTGTACTTTTTTGGTAGTGGCTAGAGCAAAAAAATAACATGAGATTATTAATTGCATTTACCCAGCCATTTTCTTATTCCGAAACTTTTATTCATAACCAAGTAAAATATTTGGAACCAGTGGCCACCCTTACCAATGGTTGGATGCCTTTTCAAGATGCGAATAGAAAATCTATATTCAATGGCTTGTTTATGGTCGATGTAATTCGTGGCGCATGTAAAAAATATTTTCCATCATTTTATTTTCAGCAATACCAAAAAGCGTTAAAAAACTTTTTAGTGAAACAAAAAATAGAGGTCGTCTTGGCCGAGTATGGAATCACAACGAGTAATATGTATGAGGTTTGTTATAGTCTAGGTATACCTATCACAGCTCATTTTCATGGATTTGATGCTTATGAATATAAGACAATAGCCAATTATAAAGACAAGTATTTAGATATGTCGGAGTTTTTAAATGCAATAATTGTTGTTTCTGCTGAGATGAAGCAAGAATTAATGAAATTAGGAATATCAGAAAATTTGATCAATGTAAACTCATGTGGTGTTAATGTTGATTTTTTTAATTCCACTAAACCAGAATTAAACGAAAAAATTATTTTATTTACGGGTAGATTTACTGCAAAAAAGGCGCCAGACTTAACAATTAAAGCATTTGACATTGTACTAAAAAAACATCCAGATGCAAAACTGTGGATGATAGGAGGTGGGGAGCTTTTTGAAAGTTGTGTTAAATTGATAAATGAATTAGCAATCGAGAAAAGTGTAGAATTGTTAGGAGTAAAAAAACCATCCGAAATCTCTAATTATTTAAAACAATCAAAAATATTTGTTCAACATTCTAGAAGAACAAAAACAGGAGATTCTGAAGGCACTCCGGTTTCTGTTTTAGAGGCTTCATCTACTGGATTGCCAATTGTTAGCACTAAACATGCTGGAATAAAGGAAGCCGTTGTTCATGGTAAAACTGGCTACCTAGTTGATGAGGGAGATTATCAAATGATGGCTGAATTTATTATTCGTCTTTTAGAAGATCAATCAAGTGTTAGAGATTTCGGTGCTGCTGCAAGACAACATATGATTGATAATTATTCTATGTCAAAACAAATCAAAGGTATTCAAGTAATTTTAAATATATAAATATGAATTTAGTTAGCCCTATTACGAATAGTCAAAATGTTACTGTTTTAAAAAAAATTAATTCAGAAAAAATAATTAATCTTTATAAAAAAATAGGATTTGATGTAAGTAGCAGCTTCTTAGGCTTAAAGACAATTGATGTTTGTAGGTGTGAAGATTCTAAGTTGGTATATTTTTCACCTAAATCTATTGCAGGTGATGCAAGATTTTATGAAGCATTAGATAAAAATGCGCCAAACTACTATTCCCCTTGGAAATGGGAGCATGAACAAGTGATAAAATATGTCGAATCTGCTAATAAAATTTTAGAAATAGGTTGTGCATATGGAACTTTTTTAAAAAAAGCAAAATCTAAAGGAATATCAAATGCTATTGGTTTAGAGTTAAATGAAAATGCAATTGCTGATGGAATAAAAAATGGATTAGATATAAAAGGAGAATTAATTGCAGAACATAAAATTAATCATGTAAATCATTACGATTTAATTTGTTCTTTTCAAGTAGTCGAACACATTGCCGAGCTCAAAGATTTTTTTGCAGATAGCATTGCATGTTTAAAACCAGGCGGACTGTATGCCATCAGCGTTCCTAACAACGAATGTTATTTATTTAGCAACGACCCCGATCATACTTTAAATTTACCACCACACCATATCAATTTATGGGAGGAACAATCCTTACGCAATATTGCGCCAATGTTTGGCTTAAAGGTGCTAGCAGTGCATAAAGAGCCGGCTAATAAATTAAATTATGGTAATTATTACGAAGTGTTTTTACGCAACACCTTAAAATTAAAAGGCGAGTCGCTCGAATTAGTCTATAAAATTACCCGGCCAATCGTTAAATTAGCCATGCGCTTGCTGCCACCAAAATATGGTGCATGTATTACCGTTATATATCAAAAGCAATAATTTGGGAATCGTTATCCGTCAAAGCTTCAAATCTATTATCGTTCAATACATGGGCGTGGTTTTAGGCTATATCAATATTGTATGGTTGTTTCCAAAATGTTTGCCACTCGAACAAATAGGTTTAATCCGATTTATTTTAGAGATGGGTTTGTTTTTAGCCTACTTTGCACAAATTGGCGTACCCAATGCAGTCAATAAATTTTATCCTTATTTTCGAAACAAAGAAAAAAACGACCAAGGTTTTCAATTTTTTATTTTTGTAACACCTATCATTGGCATTATATTTTTTAGCATCGTATTTATTTTGATGCGACCTTTATTTGTCAGTTCTTTTCAAGAGAACTCGCCCTTAGTGCTTGATTATTACTGGTATTTCATCCCCTTTACCATTATTTATGTTTATCAAAATGTTACGGAACAATATTGTAGTACACAGATGCGCATTGTAGTACCAAAACTCATTCGCGATGTATATTTACGATTTGGCATGTCGCTGTTATTGATTGCAAATTATTTACATTATTTAACTTTCGATCAATTAATGCTGTCCATTACTTTATTGTATTTTTCGGGCTTGCTCATCAATATAGCTTACATACACAAGTTAAGGGGCATTAATCTTAAACCAGATTTTACAGTTTTAAAAGATGCCAAAATCAAAAAAGAAATTTTATATTTCTTAGGCTTTATTATTATTGCAGGTATTGGTTCTACGCTGGTTAATAAAATCGATAGTTATATGATCAGCTCGCTCATTAACTTGTCGAGTTTTACGGTTTATTCTACCGCATTATTTATTGCTACGGTTATTGAAATGCCTTACCGAGCGGTGAGTCAAATTAGCACCCCTATTGTGGCCGAGGCGCTCAAGCAAAACGATATGGCTAAGGTGAAAGATATTTACCGTAAATCTGCTATCAATCAAACATTAGTAGGCCTAGCTATTTTTCTATTAATATGGATTAATACCGATAGTATTTTTGCGATGATGCCGAATGGCGATGCATTTAAAGCGGGTAAGTATGTGATCCTATTCATTGGCCTTAGTAAAATATTTGATTTGCTTACCGGCGTTAATTCTGCCATATTGGGTAACTCTAAATTTTATTATTTTGGATTGTATTTTATGTTTGTGTTGGCTGCCATTGCCATTACTAGTAATTATTTATTGATTCCACAATTAGGAATTGTAGGAGTAGGAATAGCTACTGCCTTGTCTATTTTAATTTATAATAGTTTACTTACTTTCTTTGTCAATTATAAAATGAATATTCATCCCTTCACGCTGCAAACCTTATGGTTGTTGATGATTGGAGCAGGCATGTTTATCTTAAATATGTTTATTCCAACTATCACTAATCTTTACCTCGATATTATTTTGCGTTCTGCCATTATCATGGGCTTGTATTTATTGCTCATTTACCGCTTGCATATTTCTGAAGAAATGAACAATACCATGCGTGTGGTACTCGATAGAATCAAGACCAGGCGCATTCGTTAATTCAATTTAAATAGCGTAAATAGTTTTGATGGCTGCTACAATTCTTTCGGCAGTATGGCCATCCCATAAAGGTGGAATGCCACCTTTTTTCCAATTGCCTGCAAATAATTTTTCAAGTGTAGGTTTAATTGCAGCTGGATCGGTGCCAATTAATTCGTTCGTGCCAATGCTACAAGTTTCTGGTCTTTCGGTACTGCTTCTTAAAGTAATACATGGAATTTGCATCACGGTAGTTTCTTCTGTAATACCACCAGAGTCGGTAATTACGGCCTTTGCATGTTTTACTAAATAGTTAAAGGCTAAATAGCTCATAGGCTCTGTTAAAAATAAATTTTCGAAATTCATATTTAATTGAGCCAACATTTTTGATGTACGTGGATGCACCGGAAATACCACTTTGTGTCCTTGCGTATGCTGCATAATCTCGGACAATAATTCATGTAATTGCTTATCGGCATCTACATTAGATGGACGGTGCAAAGTCAATACAAAATAATTTTGTGCCGTTAATTTTGCTTCCTCCCAAAAATCGGGCTGCTTAAAATTCGGCATTTGTTTTAGCAAAGTATCAATCATAGTATTACCTACAAAAAATACGCTGCTGTCTGCCACACCTGCATTTTTTAAATTTGTATTGGCTACTTCCGAAGTGGTAAAAAAGTAATCGGTAATCGAATCGGTTACCATTCTATTAATTTCTTCGGGCATGCTGCGATCGCCAGAACGAATGCCTGCTTCAACATGAGCCACATCAATGTTTAATTTTTTAGCAGCAATGGCGCAAGCCATCGTCGAGGTTACATCGCCTACTACTAAACACAGATTACTTGGGGAGTCTAATAGCAATGCTTCGTAGCCCATCATAATTTTAGCAGTTTGCTCGGCTTGTGTACCCGAACCAACTTCTAAATTTACATGCGGCGTGGGAATGCCTAACTGCTGAAAAAAATCACCACTCATTTTTTGATCGTAATGTTGACCCGTATGAATCAAACGAAAATCAATGGCAGTGCCTTTTTGTTTTGCTAATTCAATTGCCGCAATAATGGGAGCAATCTTCATAAAGTTTGGGCGTGCGCCCGCAATTATATCGATGCGTATCATTATACAGTTGCTTTATTTTTTTTCCAAGCCATAAATAAATTACCCCCAACTAATAAAAGCAATAAGATAGAACTTACGCCTGCAATTTTTTCTCCTAAGAAATAATTTGCGGGTTCAAATCTAAAAGAAACTTCATGTTTACCTGCAGGTATTTTCATACCACGCAATAAATAGTTTACTCTAATATGATCTGTCTTTTGTCCATCTAGGTAAGCATTCCAGCCTTTCTCATAATATATTTCCGAGAACACCGCAAAGCTTTCGGCAGCGGTATTACTGGTATAGTTTAAAGTATCGGGGCTGTAATAAGTTAAAGCAATATTGGCCGCGCTATCTTTCTTCAAATTCATTGCGCCCACGCGCTCTTTAAATCTTTGGTCGATAAATACGGTTTGCTTTGGATCAAAATTAGTTAAAGCCAACATTTCAGAATCGGCATTCGCTACATATTTAATATCATTGATAAACCATGCATTACCACAAGCCATTGGGTTTGTTTGCGGGATGGCTTGATTGCTTCCTTGTGGTGCAGTAATAAAATATTTAGTATTCAGCATACTCAATACATTCATGTTGCCTTTAGAAATTTGATTTTCAATTAATTCTTGGTAGCGTTTTAATTTTGCTGCATGATAACCACCAATCGATTTATGGTAGCGCGAAGTATTGCCATCAGTAAATGGATTTACTGTTAAATTATACACGCGGTAATACATCGCAGGATCTTTCAAGATCTCTAAATCTACTGCATTTGGCGGCACCTCGGTATCTAAGTTTTTTACTTTTTTACCAAAGTTGTCATTGTTTAAATATCTTTTATCCACTGCCCACATATCAATGGTAATGGTTAAAGCCAAACCAATTAACAAGTAATTGCTTTTTATTTTCTTACTGATAAATGCATAAAGTAATCCTGCGCCAATTAAAATAAATGCAAAAGATCTGAGTGCATCCATGCGCAATAAACTTTCGCGGTCGGCACTAATGGCACTAATTAATTGTTCGTAAGATTCGCCGAAAGAAGCTTTGTCTCTGGTTTCGTTAATAAAACTACCCGCTAAGCCAGGCATCACTGCAAATAGGAGTGCCAAGCCGCCCACTACAAAAAATGCATTGCGTACTTTTTTCAATAATACTTTCGAGTTTTCTTTCGTATTGATAATTTCTTCGACAGCAAATGCCGCCATTAAAGGAACCAATAAACTGGTCACCGTTAAAATAGAAGACACCGCTCTAAATTTGTTGTAGTAAGGGAAATGATTAAAGAAGAAATCCGAAAGGAATAAAAAGTTTTTACCCCAAGATAAAGCCAGGGTTAACACAACCGTTGCCAAAATCCACCATTTTTCTTTTCGTTGTACAATAAAAAATCCTAAAATAAATAAGAATAATACGATTGCACCAAAATATATTGGCCCTGCTGTAAATGCTTGATCGCCCCAATACAAAGGCAATTGCTTAATAATTTGTGTAGCGTTTGGTATATTTCTTTCTTGTAAAAATTTATAGGTTTCTGAATTTTTAGACAAGGCACCTGCAGAAGCACCACCATTAAAATTTGGTATCAATAAGGTAAAAGATTCGCCTACACCATAACTATATTCAAAAGCATATTCTTCGCTCAAACCATCTTTGCTTGCTTTCGGGTCGAGTGTTAATTCCGATTTTCCTCTAATAGATTCTTTCGCATATTCTTCTGTTAATAATAGCGGCGTAATATTTACGGCAATCGCTAAGGCAGCAGCACCAGCCAATACAGCCGATGATTTAAAGAAATTAGCAATCGTTTTATCTTTTATTGCATAAATAAATTGCACAATTACATAAATACCTATGGCCATCGCTAAGTAATAACTCATTTGATAGTGATTGGCTTTTATTTGTAAAGCCAAAGCCAATGCAGTTACCGTTGCGCCTTTTAATAATTCGTTTCGATAAGCCATAATAATACCCGCAATGGTTGGGGCAAACAAACCTATTACAATGGCTTTGTTGGTATGACCTGCCGCAATAATGGCAAAGTTATAAGAGGAGAAAGTAAAGGCGACCGCGCCCATTACACTCAGCCAAACATTCATTTTTAAGGTTCGCAATAAAATAAAGAAACCTACTAAGTATAAAAATATGGTGTTGATCGGGTTAGGTAATATTAAATTGTACCAATCCATTAGTTTTCCGGCAATGTTGGAAGGGTAACCCAACCACATTAAGTAAGTCGGCATTCCGCAAAACATCGAATTACTCCATAAAGCGTAATTGCCTGTGGTCTCTTTATAATGTCTAATTTCGGTAAATCCACCTTTTAAGTTCTCGACATCACTTTGTTTTATTACCTTACCTTCTAAAATAGGGCTGAAATAAAGGTAACTAATCGCGAAAAAGACGATAATTGCGAGAAATACAGTTTGGTTTCTCTTAAAGAATGATTGGTTTTCCATTGCGTTTTGAATTGAACTTTCCAAATGTACAAAATTGATTTTGTGATTTTCAATATCTTAGCGCTACAATTGCTTGTAAAAACATGCTAAAAATATATACCCATACACCCAGTGCACGCTTCGCATACATTTCGAAATTCTTGCTCGAAACGGTATTGGGTATTGATTTTAAGCATATTAGCCATTTGTCCGAATTCGATCCAGCTCAAGATCAACTCTTGAATTACAGCAATCAGCGTAGCAGCTTTAACGAGCTTTACCTCGCGCCGCATGGTTTGCTTTCCGAAACAGACATTCGCGACCTCGATATCGAAGTAAAAAACGATCAGTCATTGCCTTATTTTTTTTCAAGCAATAACAGCGATTGGCATTTCGATATTTTTTCAGCGGCATTTTATTTGCTCAGTAGATACGAAGAATATTTACCTAACCAAGCCGATACACATGGGCGTTTTGCAGCCGAAAATTCTTTGGCCTATCGCGCCGGATTTTTGCAACAACCTTTAATAGACGAATGGGCTTTTGCATTTGCCAGCGAATTAAAAAAAGTATTTCCAACACTGGTCTTTAGAGAAAATCATTTTCAGGTGGCTTGCACCATCGACATCGATCAAGCATTTAGAACCAAAGGCAAAAGTAACGCAAGATTCATCAAATCTATTTTAGGAAGTTTATTAAAAGCCGATTTTAAAGATCTCAAAAATAAAATTGCGGTTCGCAGATTACAAATAGAAGATCCTTTTGATCAATACGAACGATTAGAAAAAATACATCGCAAAATAAATTGGAAAGCCATTTATTTTATTTTGTTTGCCGAAAAAAATACCGCCCAAGATATCAATTTAGCAATTACGCAAGCTGATTTTTTGCAGCGCATCAAAAGGCTCTCGCATACTGCAGACATTGGCATTCATCCCTCTTATCAATCGGATAACAATCCCGAAATCATGCAATCGGAGCGATTTAATTTATCGCAAGTGATACAAAAAAATATCAACAGCTCGCGTCAGCATTATTTAAAAATGCAAATCCCAAATACTTATTATGATTTAATCAAAATCGGTATTTTGCACGATTATACCATGGGCTATGCCAGTCAAATTGGATTTAGGGCAAGTACTTGCAGACCCTTTCCTTTTTTTGATTTGCAAGCCAACGAAATTACTTTTTTAACCTTGCATCCATTTTGTTTAATGGATACTACCTTTCATGCCTATTTAAAATATACCCCCGAACAAACTTTAGCAGCAGCCAAACAATTATTACAATCGGTGCAAGCAGTTAATGGTGTTTTTTGTACGCTTTGGCACAACGAGTCGATGAGTGGTTACCAAGAATGGAAGGGCTGGGAAAACATTTACGAAGAATTATTGTCAAATATTTATGTCTAAAAAATACCAACATTTATTTTTCGATCTAGATCATACGCTCTGGGATTTTGATACCAATGCCAAAGAAACTTTAATCGAATTGTTTGATCGTTATGAATTGGCTCAACTTGGCTTATTCGAGGTGCAAGATTTTATCAGTTTATATACCGAAAACAACCACGCCCTTTGGCGTGCCTATCATTTAGGCGAAATTTCTAAAGAAGAACTGCGTGATACGCGTTTCAAAAAAACTTTTCGAGAATTGGGTATGCCCGAAGCGCTTATCCCCTTGCAATTTGAAGAAGATTATGTAAAGGAAAGCCCGCATAAAACCAATTTGTTTGCTGGCGCGCACGAAGTATTGCAAGCCTTGCAGCCCCATTACCAAATGCACATTATCACTAACGGCTTTAAAGAATCTTCAGACTTAAAATTGAGTAAATCAAATTTGAAACCTTATTTCAAAGAAATTTTTGTGTCGGAAGTGATCGGTAAATATAAACCCGATATCGCTTTGTTTCAGCATGCCTTGGCCGTGGCTGGTTGCGAGGCAAAAGATGCGATTATGATTGGTGATAGTTTAGAAGCCGATATATTAGGGGCTAAGAATGCGGGTATCGACCAAATATTTTTTAACCCCCATTTACAGGCACATACCGTGGATTGCAACTACGAAATTGTGCGTCTTTCAGACTTATTAGACATTCTTACCTAATTTCTTAATATTGAATTAACGATTGCGTGACATGCGCCGCTTAGATTTGTATTAAAATATAGGTTATGCAAGTTATCGTTCTGTCGGCAAGTATTCTTTTCTTAATTATTGGCTATTTCGCTCCTTTCGAAATTGTTTTAGATGAAGAGCAAGACTAAATATGTCTAAAAGACCTGTCGAAATCGTCGTATTATCTGATATACATTTAGGCACCTACGGTTGTCATTCAAAAGAATTGCTTCGCTATTTAAAGAGCATTGATCCTAAAATGATTATCCTAAATGGCGATATCATCGACA
>JBILIO010000060.1:0-9452 GCA_044349915.1 Sphingobacteriales bacterium
AAATTTACTATGATCGTATGCCGCAACTGGAATCACGGTTAACTTACATTTCAATTGATTATTTAGCCAATGTTCGCCGTTAATCATGTTAGCGTATTCGCCTATTGTCATTCCATAAACTATCGGCACAGGATGCATGCCCACAAATGATTTAAATTTACTCGTATCTAAAACCGGACCATCGATATAACTTCCATTTGGATTAGGTCGGTCTAGAACCATCAGGGGCAAGCTGTTTTCGGCACAGGCCTCCATTACCAAATGCAAAGTGGAGAGATAGGTATAAAATCTCACACCCACATCTTGAATGTCGAATAAAACTAAATCACAATTTTGTAAATCTTCTTTTGTAGGTTTTTTATGATCGCCATAAAGCGATACAATACTAATACAAGTTAATGAATCTATACTCGATAGCACGGTTGCTCCCGCATCGATATTACCTCTAAAACCGTGTTCTGGTGCAAATATTTTTTCGATATGAATACCTAAGCTCCTCAAAGAATCAACTAGGTGTATTTGATTAATGGTAGAAGTTTGGTTGACAACCAATGCAATTCTTAAACCGACTAAAGATGGAACATATTGATGCGTTAAATTAGCAGCTGGTATTGGCTTTGCAGGTTTAGTTTCCGCAATTATTTTAGCAGGTAAACAACAGATTAAAAACAGGGTAATAAGTTGGTGTAATTTCATTGGTTTAAATAACCTTTAATTGAATTAGTACGAATTAACAAAAAAACCCTTAATACTAGCAGAAGATTTTTAAATTAGCATTAAATTAATCAAATGAATTTCGAACATTTTATAGCAAAACGCATTAGTTTTCAATCTAAAAGGTCATTCTCAAAAATGATTGTTCGAATTGCCATTACCGGCATTGCTTTAGGAATTGCCGTCATGATATTGTCTTTAGCAGTTATTAGGGGCTTTAAATCTACCATTCAGGATAAGCTTCGAAATTTTGCAGGCGATATTCAAATCAGTAAAATTCAATTAGCCAATAACCCCGAAAATAGTTTTATCTACCAATCGGATAGTTTAAGTACCGCTTTAAAAAACAATACAGGAATTGCTCATTATAATGAATTTGCCAGTAAAGTGGGCGTACTCAGAATGGGTAGTCAAATGGATCCAATTGTGCTCAAGGGATTGGGCGAAAATTACCATGCTAGTTTTTATCAATCAATTCTTACGCAAGGTCGATTGTTTCAGCAAGCCAACGAAATTATTATCTCTAAAGATTTAGCGAATAGATATCAAGTCGCATTAAACACCTCGCTCTATATTTATTTTGCTGATGAGCAATTAAAAATTAGGAAATTAAAAGTGGTCGGAATTTTCGATTCTGGTATCGATCAATTAGATCGCATGTATATTATTTCTTCAATTGATATTATAAAAAGTGTAAATAATTGGCAACACAAAGAAATTGGCGGCTACGAAATCTATGCTAATCAGCGCATGCCAGATGAGCAGTTAATGAATCAGTTAAATGCTTCTTTGTCTTTCGATGCTTATGCGCAAACCGTTACAGCGCTTTATCCATCTATGTTTGAATGGTTGGCATTGCTCGATGTAAATGGTCAGGTAATTATTATTTTAATGTTATTGGTAGCAGGCATCAATATGATTTCTGCTTTGTTAATCATTATTTTAGAGCGAAGTGCTACGATTGGTTTATTGAAAACCTTGGGCGCAAAAAATATTTCAATTCAAAAAATATTTTTATGGAATGCGGGCTATTTAATTGCATATGGATTGTTAATTGGTAATGCAATTGCATTATTCATTAGTTTTATTCAAATCAAAACCCACATTTTAAAGCTCGATCAAACTAATTATTACATGAGCTACGTTCCAATAGAATTAAGCTTTTCAGACATTATCTATTTAAATTTAGGAGCGCTTGTTGCTTGTATTTTAATGGTGGTGATTCCTAGTTTTTTAATAACAAAAATTACGGCTATCAAAGCCATCAGGTTTAATTAATTTTCTTTAAAGCGTATTTAATATTTTTTCTATCGTATTTATCCATTTGCATAGGATACCTCGAATAATCTAAATCATAAATAAATAAAGAATCATTTTTAATTTCCCAATCATAATTTTTACCTTCTGATTGATTGTTGGTGGCATATAAATTTGCTTTTTTGCTCATGGCTAGGCATTCTCCACTCAAGCATGGTGCATAAGTGTTCATGTCTGGAAGGCCTGTAATGCCTCCATTTGAATGAAAAGTTACTTTTTCGGCATCATCATATTGGTAATTTCCGCTGAATAAAATTTTATTGATATAACAAACACCATAAGAGATATAGCTACTGATGTCTTCGTTAGGAAAATCTTGCGCCGTAATTTTGATAAAACTTGCCATGGTTTTATGGTTTAGGTCTTGAAGCAAAATCTGATTGTCTTGTAAAACTAAAAAAGCATTGCTTGCATTTTGGTAATTTTTTACTTCTAAAGTATTTTCATCTAATGGAACATAAGTGAGCGTTCTGTTTTCTTTTCCAATAATAAACTGTCTTAAATTAGAATCTGGTCTATCAAAAATAAGTTCTACAAATGGCGTATTTTGAATAAAATTAGGGTTTTTGGTCAATTGTATGCTGTCTACAAAAGCTTTATTAACCCAATGTCCTAGCCATTGATCGTTCATGATAAATGATGTTTTGCAAGCGCTAAACATAGTTATAGCAATAATAAATAAGCTAAATTTTTTCATAATTATTTTATTGTTTTTGCTTCATTCCAAAATACATCCATTTCGGCTAAGGTCATATCTTTTAAAGGTTTGCCCATTTCTAAAGCTTTATTTTCTAAATATTTGAATCGATGTATGAATTTTTTATTGGTTTTTTCTAAGGCGTCTTCTGGATTAATTTTAATAAATCGGGCATAATTTACGAGCGAAAAAAGCAGGTCTCCAAATTCCCCTTCTGCTTTATCCATGTCAATTTCGCTTGGCATTTTATCGTTATATTCTGCTTTAAATTCGCCCAATTCTTCTTCCACTTTTTCCCATACCTGCGACTTATCTTCCCAATCAAATCCAACGCCTTTGGCCTTTTCTTGTATTCGGCTTGCTTTAATTAAAGCAGGCAGCGAGCTGGGTACGCCACCTAAAACCGATTTATTGCCTTCTTTTAATTTCAATTGTTCCCAATTCCTTTTTACATCTTCCTCATTTTCGACAATTACATCGCCATAAATATGAGGATGTCTGGAAATGAGTTTTTCGGCAATGCCATTTAAAACATCCGTAATATTAAAATCATTAGTTTCAGATCCAATTTTTGCATAAAAAGCAATGTGTAGCATTAAGTCGCCCAATTCTTTTTTTACTTCGTTCAGGTCTCCGTCTAAAATAGCATCCGATAATTCGTAAACTTCTTCTATGGTCAGGTGTCTGAGCGTTTGCATGGTTTGTTTTTGATCCCAGGGACACTTTTCGCGTAGTTCGTCCATGATGTTTAAAAGTCTTTCAAATGCTTGTAATCGCTGATCCATTGTTCAAATTTTTACGAAGATAATAATTTCTCTATGCTTCGGCCTTCTGATACGCCCTAAAATGCTATCTTTGCAGCGAAATTTCCATAACGTGATCGCATTAAATAACATAACATTTGAATTTGGCTCTAGGGCTTTGTACCAAGACGCTAGTTGGCATATTAAGCCCAATGAGCGCATTGGCTTAATTGGTGCCAATGGAACCGGTAAAACTACGCTTCTGCGCATTTTAGTTGGGGAATACAAACCTAATGAAGGTACCATCTCTAAGGCCAAAGATTTAAAAATAGGCTACCTCAATCAAGACTTACTCTCTTATCAATCCGATTTTTCGATTTTACATGTTGCCATGGAGGCCTTTGAAAGGCAAAACCAATTGCACGATGAAATTGAAGAGCTCATTACTAAATTAGAAACCGATCATTCGGATGCGGTAATTAACAAGTTAAGCCAAAGACAAGAGGAGTTTGAAGCACTTGACGGTTATAATATTCAATACAAAGCAGAACAAATCTTAGCTGGTTTAGGCTTTTCGGCTGCCGATACCCACCGACCTTTATCAACTTTTTCGGGTGGTTGGAGAATGCGAGTGATGTTGGCAAAAATATTATTACAAACACCCGATTTGTTATTATTAGATGAGCCTACCAACCACTTAGACTTACCCTCTATTAAATGGTTAGAAAACTATTTAAATGATTTTGAAGGTGCCTATATCCTTGTTTCTCACGATAGGTGTTTTCTAGACAGAACCGTAACCAAAATTGTAGAATCTAAAAATCAAGATTTGACAATTTATGCGGGTAATTATTCTTTTTATTTACAAGAAAAAGCGGTTAGGGAAGAAATTCAAAAAGGACAATTTCAGAATCAACAACAATACATTAAAGAACAAGAAAAATTAATTGATCGTTTTCGTGCCAAAGCTTCTAAAGCTAAAATGGCGCAATCTAGGATTAAAGCGCTTGATAAATTAGAGCGGGTAGAAAATGTGCAACAAGAAAATGCCAGTGTTAATTTCAAGTTCAAATTCTCAAAGGTTTCGGGCCGACATGTGATGATGTTAGAGCACATTAACAAAGCTTATCCTGGTATTGAAATCTTAAAAAATGCAGCTGGAACTATCGAAAAAGGCGATAAAATTGCTTTGATTGGTGCCAATGGTAAAGGTAAATCTACCTTATTAAGAATTATTGCAGGCGCCGACGAATGCGAAGGAAAAGTAAATTTGGGTCATAATGTATCCAAAACATTTTTCGCACAACATCAATTAGAATCTTTACATCTCGATAATACCATTATTGAAGAGTTGAAAAATTTTGCACCAGAATATTCTGAAACAGAAGTAAGATCATTACTAGGTTGTTTCTTGTTTACTGGTGATGATGTATTCAAGAAAATTAAAATTTTATCAGGAGGAGAAAAATCTCGTGTGGCATTGGCTAAAACAATTACCTCCGATGCCAATTTTCTAATTTTAGATGAGCCAACCAATCACTTAGATATTCAATCTGTTAATATATTAATTCAGGCATTACAACAATTTGAAGGCACTTTGATCGTTGTATCTCACGATAGGTATATGCTTGATAATGTGGCTAATAAGATCTGGTACATCGAAGATCAACTTATTAAAGAATATCCTGGAACTTACGCAGAATATGAACAATGGCAAGAGCGAAGAGATAAAGAAAAGAAAG
The DNA here is from genome assembly GCA_044349915.1 of Sphingobacteriales bacterium. GTDB lineage: Bacteria > Bacteroidota > Bacteroidia > Sphingobacteriales > Sphingobacteriaceae > CAIKLP01. Next base: position 5,214 of record JBILIO010000060.1, read on the forward strand.
ATATAGTGCCAGTAGTAAAGTTGAAAGAAGAAAAGCCAGTTAAAGTAATAGCTACTGCAGCTCAAGAAGAGCAAAAAAAAAGTTTAAAAAAAATGCAGTCTGATTTACAAAAATTTGAACAACAGATAGCCGAATTAGAAGCGCAAAAAAATAAATTAGAAGGCGAATTAAGTTTACCAGAAAATTACAGCGATTCGCAAAAACTATCGAGTTTAAATGCTACTTATGAAACCGTAAAGCTAAGCTTAGAAAGCATTTCAGCCGAATGGGAGGAATTAGCAGAAAAAATAATGTCTATCGAACAATGAAGTTAAAAAGCTGCTTTTTCTGTTTACTTGTTTTAGCTAATTTTGCACATGCGCAAATTTTAGCAGACAAAGTATATGACGAAAGTACGCAAACGGTATTGTTGTATAATTCTAAAACAGAACAATCATTACCGATTATTTCTTTGAATTCGAACGAAACGCTTACTTTATTATTCGATCAATTAGACGCAAACTATCAGAATTTCAATTACCGAATTGTTCATTGTAATGCAGATTGGACACCTTCGAACCTTAGTACTATTGAGTATATAGAGGGTTTTACCGATAATTATATCACCAATTACAAGTTTTCTTTTAATACCAAGCAATCTTTTATTAACTACACTTTGGTTTTTCCTAATACCGATGTCAAACTATTATTAAGTGGTAATTATTACATTGAAGTATTTCCATCGGCAGATGCCGAACACCCCATTTTATTGAAAAGGTTTTTTGTGGTAGACAATAAAATTACCATTGCTCATTTATTAGATCGCAGTACGGTTGTAAACGAACGAAATAAAAAGCAAAAAATCAATTTTGATTTGTTGTATGCTAATCTAAGGGTAGATAACCCGATGGGTCAATTTAGGATTGTACTGGTGCAAAACAACCGATTTGATAACGCAAAAATCAATATCAAACCAAGCTTTTTTGAAAATGGAAAATTGGTCTATAACCATGTAGATGCTAATGTTTTTGATGGTTTAAACGAATATAGAAGAATGGATATAAGAACCGTTCGGTTTTTAGGAGAACATGTTGCAAGTATCGATTTATCCGAAGGAAACAATATTTATTTAACAACCGATTATGTTAAAAATCCAGATCGTTATGCCAACGATTTAGATATGAATGGTAATTTTAAAATTAGGAGAATTGATGGTTTGAATTCGAATATCGAGGCAGATTATATTCAAACACATTTTAGTTTTGATTATGGCGCACAAAATCCATTTGGAGATTATTATGTGTTAGGCAGATTCAATAATTGGACGGCAAATGAGCAATCAAAACTCAGTTATAATCTTAGTTATAGAAAATACGAAACAACACTTTTGTTAAAGCAAGGAATTTATAATTATCAATACGGATTTAAGGCCAAAGGCGCTAATACACTAGATATTGCAAGTGTAGAAGGTTCTTTCTTTGACACCGAAAATGACTATACTTTCTTTGTTTATTTTAGAAAAACAGGAAACCGATACGATGAACTGATTGCCACCAAAGCGATCAATACGATTCGTTAATTATACATTGAAACGGAAGTGCATAATATCTCCATCTTCCACAATATAAGCTTTACCTTCTACGCCTAATTTACCTGCATCTTTACACGCATTCTCCGAACCAAGACTTACAAAATCTTGATATTTGATTACTTCTGCACGAATAAATCCTTTCTCGAAATCGGTATGAATGACGCCAGCAGCTTGCGGTGCAGACATGCCTAAGGTAATTGTCCAAGCTCTTACTTCTTGAACGCCGGCAGTAAAATAAGTTCCTAAATTCAATAGGCTATAAGCAGCCACAATTAATTTATTTACACCAGATTCGCTTAATCCTAAATCTTCTAAAAAGATTTGACGCTCTTCGTAACTTTCTAAACCAGCAATATCTGCTTCGATGGCTGCAGAAATAATTAATACTTCAGCTTTTTCATCTTTAACGGCTTCTTTTACTTTGTCTACATAAGCATTGCCTTTTAAGATTGCTGCTTCGTCTACATTACAAACATACATGACCGGCTTAAGCGTTAATAGCTGTAAATCATCAATATGTTCTAAATCTTTTTCTTCGATTTTTACAGTCCTAGCAGACCTTCCAGCTAATAAAGCCTCTTTTACTTGCAATAATATTTCTAATGCTTTTTTGGCATCTTTATCACCTGTTTTAGCAGATTTTTCTACTTTTTGAATTTTCTTTTCGACCGATTCTAAGTCTTTTAATTGCAACTCAGTATCTATAATTTCTTTATCTCTAATTGGATCAACCGAACCGTCTACATGAATTACATTTGGATCGTCGAAACATCTTAACACATGAATGATCGCATTGGTGGTTCGAATATTACCTAAAAATTGATTGCCTAAACCTTCGCCTTTACTAGCGCCTTTTACTAAACCAGCTATATCAACAATTTCGATGGTGTTCGGTACAATTCTTTGCGGTTTTACTAATTCTGCTAATTTGGTTAAGCGAAGGTCTGGAACCGTTATTACACCTACATTTGGTTCGATGGTACAAAATGGAAAATTTGCCGCTTGCGCTTTTGCATTCGATAAGCAATTAAATAAAGTTGATTTTCCAACATTGGGTAATCCAACAATTCCGCACTGTAAAGCCATAAGTATAAATTTTATTTTTTGTAATATTCTAAGTAACCAATAATTCTGTAAGCCAATTTAGCTAAAGTATATTCCGATAAAATGCTGCCTTCCATTGGGGCACATTCAACAATATCAAATCCAATTACATTTTTATGCTTGCAGGTTTCTCTAATTAATGTCAATGTTTCATTCCAGAATAAGCCATTTGGTTCTGCTGTACCAACTGCAGGCATAATGCTAGGATCAAAGCCATCTGCATCAATGGTGAGGTATACATTTTCGGTCATATCTGAAATAATTTCGTTTACCCAATTGTTATTTTCTCTAATTTGATGAGCATAATAAGTATGAATTTTTGGGTTGTTTTTTATTTCGTTCGCTTCTTCAATGCATTGTGCTCTAATTCCTGCTTGACATAAATTAATCCCCATGTCTTTTACACGAGCCATTACAGATGCATGACTATATGGATTGCCTTGGTATGATTCTCTTAAATCAGAATGAGCATCTATTTGTAAAACCGTTAGATTATCATATTTTTTTGCAAATGCTTTTACAAAACCATAGGTTACCGTATGTTCGGCCCCAAATGAAACAACATATTTATTTAAATCGAGTAATTTGCTGGTGTGTTGCTCAATTAAATCAATGGCATCTGCATCGTAAATTCCTTCAAAATTAAGTGGAGCAAGGGTTGCAATTCCTGCTTTTCGAATGGTTTCGCAATCCAATTCTTCGTCGTAGAATTCTACAAACTGAGAAGCCTGAATGATTGCTTCGGGGCCTTTTGCAGAACCTGCCAAATAAGAGGAGGTATGCTCATAAGGAACAGATTGAATCACATATTTAGCTTGGTCGAATTCGAATAAATCGGTTTCGGTTAAGCCTAAAAAATTTTGGTCGGTTGGTAATGCTTTCACAATTATAAATTTTGGGCAAAGATACAATTTTGCCTTTATAATTGGGCCTTTTCGGATAGGAATGTATAAAAAAAATAGCCCCGATTGGGGCTATTTTTATATTTCGAAATCGATATCTGGTGAACTTGAGGCAGCAGGATTGTAATCCTCATACTTACGCTCAATTACTTCTTGATTAGATTTAATATATTCAACAGTGTCTAATAAACCTTCGCTAAATTTTTCAAAATCTTCTTTGTAAAGAAATATTTTGTGTTTAACAAATACGCCATCTTCCATGCGTTTCTTGCTCTCAGTAACTGTAATGTAATAGTCTCCTGATCTTGTTGATTTAACATCAAAAAAATAAGTTCTTTTACCAGCTCTTACTTTTTTAGAATAAACCTCTTCTCTGTCTTTGTTTTCGTATTCTCCCATTTTACAAACTATTAATATAAAGTAAATAAAAGTATTTAATTTGAAACTTCCAAAAAATCTATTCCTGCTTTTGCGCGTCGGCTAATAATTGCATTTGATACAATTCGTAATAGGGACCTTTATTGGCTAATAGGGCCTCATGGCTTCCCATTTCAGCAACCTTTCCATTTGCCAGGTATAGAATCATATCGGCGTTTTTGAGGGTCGAAATTCGGTGGCTTATTAAAATATTGGTCGCACCTTTTCGGGTGTTGGCTAGATTAC